>DASWFH010000484.1:0-1545 GCA_036394355.1 Allostellaceae bacterium
AAGCGTCCGTCATACACTTTGACGATTGTGTTCTTGGTCGAAAGATAGACCGGGTATCCGCGATTGAGGCCGTAGTTGAGCGAGGCGCGGGCGAAGTCGCGGATCGAGTCGTCGAGATTGTACATCGCCATGGTGACGCCGCCGCCGGGGAAGCGGAACACCTCGCGCTCGATCTTGGTGCCGTCGTCGCCGACGAATATGAGCGACAGCTTGCCTTTGCCGGGAACCTTGAAATCGGTGGCGCGGTATTGGTCGCCGTAGGCGTGGCGGCCGATGATGATCGGCTTGGTCCATCCCGGCACCAGCCGCGGCACGTTCTTGCAGATGATGGGCTCGCGAAAGATGACGCCGCCAAGAATGTTGCGGATGGTGCCGTTGGGCGAGCGGTACATTTCCTTGAGGTCGAATTCCTTCACCCGTGCCTCGTCCGGGGTGATGGTGGCGCATTTGACGCCAACGCCGATTTTCTTGACCGCTTCCGCCGCCTCGATCGTGATCCGGTCGCGCGTCTCGTCGCGCTTCTGGATGCCGAGGTCGTAATAGAGCAGCTCGACGTCGAGATAGGGATGGATCAGTTTCTCCTTGATGAGATGCCAGATGATGCGGGTCATCTCGTCGCCGTCCATCTCGACGACCGGATTCTTCACTCTGATTTTCGCCATTGCGGACGAGCCTTTGCGCGCGCGAATCTGTGACAGGAGGTCGGCGGAATGCCTTCGGACCCCGGCCTTATGGCGCGGCGGGGCGCATCCTGCAAGGACAAAACATATGCGCGCTGAATTGCGCGCGCGCACGCGGCGCGCCATTGTGCGCGCTCGCGGGCGGTTGCCGCGCTCGCACGCGGCGCACGCGGCGATACGGCGGTTGGATTGACGAAAATGCCGACATGGCGCGAGATCCGAGGTGCATATGGCCGTCGCCGCCGGGCGCTTCGGCAGGCGATGCTCGAACCGGTTCTAGTTGGCTGGCCGGTGCTGCGCGACGTCGTGATGAACGCGCTCGCCGCGCGCGGGCACCTCGTGCTGTGCGAGCTCGGCGACGTGCGCTTCTTCGTCGATCCGCGCGATCGCGTGGTCGGCGCCTGGCTGATGTGGCACGGCGGTTGGCAGCGTCGCGAGATCGACACCGCGGTCGACGTATTGTCCGCCGCGCAGCGCCTGCCGGCGAATGCGGTGTTCGTCGACGTCGGCGCCCATATCGGCACGCACACGATCTATGCGCTGCGCACCGGGCGCTTTGCGCGCGCCGTCGCGTTCGAGCCCGAGCCGCGCAACGCCGACTTGCTCGCCAGGAATCTCGAGGCGAACGGGCTGTCGCACGCGGCCGTGATCGTGCCCAAGGCGGCTGGCGCCGCGCCGGGCACCGCCGTGCTGCATCTTCACCCGCGCAATACCGGCGCCCACGCCATCGGCGAACCGCCGTCGGTCGACGGGCAGGCGCGGCTCGACGTGCCGGTCGTGCGGGTCGACGATGAGCTCGCGCGCCTCGGCGTGCCGCTCGAGGCCGTGGGGCTCGCGTGGATCGACGTCGAAGGCTACGAACCGC
>DASWFH010000485.1:0-4614 GCA_036394355.1 Allostellaceae bacterium
GATTGCCCTTGCCGACGTCCCGGGATATTTGTTCCGGGATATCGACCAGAACTCGTCGGCCAACGACTCTGGCAGCGCCGCTCGCGCCGCGACCGACGCGCAGATCGGAGCGGCCAACCGGAAAGCCGGTCAAGCGCTCGCAACGGCGCGGCAAGCTCTCCGGGACGCGCAGCAGGCTATGCAGCAGCAGCCTATGCAGCAGGCGCGGTGACATCCTCTCCACCAAGGGAGCGCAGGCGATGTTGAAGATCATGCCGGGCCTGAACGATCGGCTAGAGCCCGCCGAACGGAGCGTGGTCGAGATCGATCCTCTCTGATGCGATTCTAAACTCGGATTGTCGCGCTTTGCTCGGTCTTGCTTGGAAAGCCTGTCCAGGGATTGCCGATCCGATGGGCGGACGCCAATGTGCGCTTCTCGGGGATGCAGGCTCCCCTTTAGCGCGGAATCTGTAGCCCAGGCGCCGGTGCCTGCGGCCCGGCCTGCGACGAAGGAGCTAAGGCAATGGCCGACGGAATGACCCTCACGCTTGCCGGCGATCTAAGGGTCTATCGCCTGGGCTTCGGCGCGATGCGCATCACCGGCCCTGGCATCTGGGGCTACCCGCCGGACCCCAAGGGGGCGATCGCGCTGCTGCGCCACGTCGTCGACAGCGGCGTCGATTTGATCGACACGGCGGATTCCTATGGCCCGGCGGTGAGCGAGCAATTGATCGCGAGGGCGCTCCATCCCTATCCCGCGCAGCTCGTCGTCGCCACCAAGGGCGGGCTCGTGCGGCCGGGTCCGGACCGCTGGGAGCCCGACTGCCGTCCCGCGCATCTGCGCGAGGCCTGCGAGGGCAGCCTGAGGCGACTCAAGCTCGATCGCATCGATCTCTATCAGCTCCACACCGTCGATCCCAAGGTGCCGCTGGCCGATTCGATCGGCGCGCTGGTAGACCTACAGCGCGAGGGGAAGATCCGTCACATCGGCGTCTCCAACGTCAACCTGACGCAGCTCGAGGAGGCGCGTCGGCTGGCGACGATCGTCTCGGTGCAGAACCGCTACAACATCGAGGACCGGACGCATGAGGGCGTCGTGGATGCCTGCACCCGCGACCATCTCGCCTTCATGCCATGGTATCCGCTCAGCGCCGGCAAGCTGGCGGCGGCGCGCAGCCGGCTAAACGACATCGCGCGGCGCCATCGCGCGACGCCGGCCCAGGTCGCGATCGCCTGGCTGCTGCGGCGCTCGCCGATCATGCTGCCGATCCCCGGCACTTTGTCGATCAAGCATTTCGACGAGAACCGCGCGGCAGCGGAGCTTGAGCTAAGCGACGCCGAGTTCGCCGCCCTCGCGGAAGCGTAAAGCTAAAATAAACCAGGATCGACGAGGAACGCCGCTGGCGCGCGCCCGGCCCCGACCGCGGCGAGGCGCGTTCTGACTATATAACCGCTCGCATATACTGGCACTATTCGCGTACCATGCGGCTTGCAGGGCTGTCTAAACCCGCGTAGACAACAGGCCGAGCGAGCGGCAATACCTTTAGAGTTAAGCACATGCTGTACTCGCGCCACTCGGGCAACAGGGAGAGGACCCGTGACGGAGCAGCATGTCCTGGTCGAGGTGAAGGACGGCATCGGCACCATCACCTTCAACCGGCCGGCGGCGCTCAACGCACTGTCGCCGCAGATGACCGACGGGCTGATCGAGGCGACGGCGCGCTTCGAGCGCGACCCGGATGTTCGCTGCGTGGTGATACGCGGCGCGGGCGAGCATTTCATGGCCGGTGGCGACGTCAAAGGCTTCCATAAATCCCTGACCGAGAACCGCGACGCGCATCTCGCTCAGCTCGAGATGCGCGTCATCAAGGCGCATCAGACGATTTATCAGCTCCGCCGCATGCCGAAGCCGGTGCTCGCCTCGGTGCAGGGTGCCGCGGCGGGCTTCGGGCTCAGCCTGATCCTCGCTGCCGACCTTGCCATCGCCGCTGACGACGCCTATTTCACGCTGGCCTACCGCCATATCGGGCTCTCCGCCGATGGCGGCGCCACGTATTTCCTGCCGCGCATCGTCGGCGAGCGCCGTGCGCTGGAGATCACGCTCTTGGGCGAGCGCTTCACCGCACAGAAGGCGCAGGAGATCGGCATCCTCAACTGGGTCGTGCCCCGCGCGCAGCTGGCGGAAGAGACCGCGAAGATGGCGCGCAAGCTTGCCGACGGCCCGACCGTGGCGCTCGGCAAGGCAAAGCAGCTCATCCGCTCCTCGCTCGACAATTCCTGGGACGAGCATTCCCATCGCGAGGCCGAAGCCTTCACCGTTGCGGCGGCCACCGCCGATCACCTGGAAGGCACTATCGCCTTCGTCGAGAAGCGCAAGCCCGTGTTCAAAGGGCGCTGACGCTGCATGGACGTCCTCATCATCGGCGCGGGCGTCGGCGGCCTTACTCTCGGGCTGATGCTGCACGAGGCCGGCATCCCCTGCCGCATCTACGAGGCCGCCCCCGAGATCAAACCGTTGGGCGTCGGCATCAACCTGCTGCCGCATGCGATGAAGGAGCTGTCGGCGCTCGGGCTCGAGGAGACGCTCGCCGCGCGCGGCGTGCTCACCGCGGAGGCGGTGTTCTTCAATCGCTTCGGCCAGCTCATCTATCAGGAGCCGCTCGGGCGCGCCGCCGGCTATGACTGGCCGCAGGTCTCGATCCACCGCGGGGATCTTCAGGCGGCGCTCGTCGACGCCTTCATCGCGCGCGCCGGCGCCGGCCGGTTGATGCTGGGCTGGCAATGCACCAAGGTCGAGGATGCCGGCGGCGCCGCGACCGCGCATTTCCGGCGCATGGCGACGCCGGAAGCGCTGCCGCCGCAGCGCGGCGCCGCGGTCATCGCCTGCGACGGCATCCATTCGACCGTGCGCAAGCAGCTTTATCCGGACGAGGGCGAGCCGATCTATTCCGGCGTCAATATGTGGCGCGGCGTGACGCGCTGGCCGCCCATCCTGTCGGGCGCGGCGATGATCCGCGCCGGCTGGTTCACCCACGCGAAGATCGTGATCTATCCGATCCGCAACGATGTCGACGCGGAGGGCCGTCAGCTCGTCAATTGGGTGGTGGAAATCGCGACGCCCAAATACGAGCGTTGGAACTGGAGCCGGACGGCGAAGCTCGAGGATTTCATCGCGCCGATGGCGGATTGGCATTTCGACTGGCTCGACGTGCCGGAATTCCTGCGCGGCTCCGAAATCGTGCTGGAATATCCCATGGTCGACAAGGACCCGCTGCCGCGCTGGAGCTTCGGCCGCATCAGCCTGCTCGGTGACGCGGCGCACCCGATGTATCCGCGCGGCTCGAACGGGGCGGGCCAGGCGATCCTGGATGCGCGCGCGCTCGCCGATTGCCTCGCCGGCCCCGGCGATCCCGTCGCTGCGCTGAGCGCCTATGACGAACGCCGCCGCGAGGCCACCGCCAAGGTCGTGCGCACCAACCGCACCACGCCACCCGACGCCATCCTCGGCGAGGTCTATCGCCGCAGCGGCGACAAGCCCTTCGCCTCGATCGACGACATTATCAGCCGCGAGGAACTCGTCGCCATCACCGACGCCTACAAGCGGGTTGCCGGCTACGAGAAGGACAAGCTGCGGCGATGAGGCGCGCGCCCGGCCCGGCGCTCTGGGTCGAGAGCGGCGGCGCTGGTAAGCCGGTGCTGCTCATGCTGCACGGCCTCGGCGCCAACGCCACGGTCTGGCAGCGGCTGCGGCCTCTTGTCGAGGCGCACTGGAGAGGACGTTGGCTCGCGCCCGATCTGCGCGGCCACGGCCGCTCCGGCCACGCCGCGCCCTATGGCATGGCCATGCATGCCGCCGACGTCGCCGGGCTGCTCGACACGGACGAGGAGGTCATCATCCTCGGCCATTCCATGGGCGGCGGCGTGGCGATGACGCTGGCCGGCGGATGGTTCGGCGTGAAGGTGCGGCAGGTCATCGCCTTCGGCGTCAAGCTCGTCTGGACGGCGGAGGAATTGGCGAAAGCGCAGGAGCTCGCCCGCGCGCCCGTGCGGTGGTTTGCGACGCGCGACGAGGCGATCGAGCGCTATCTCCGCGTCTCCGGTCTCAAGGGCCTGATCGATGCAGCCTCGCCCGAAGCGGCGGTCGGCGTCGTCGCGGAGCAGGGCCGTTTCCGCCTCGCCGCCGATCCCCGCGTCAACGCCGTCGTCGGGTCGCCGATCGAGACGGTGATCGCCGCGCTGCGCGCGCCGCTGCGGCTTGCCGCGGGCGCGCGCGATCCGATGGTGACGCTGGAGCAGATGCGGCGCTTCGATCCACAGGCGGCGATCATCGCGGACGCCGGGCACAACCCGCATGTCGAGGCGCCGGAGAAGCTGTGGCGGGCGGTCGAGGACGCGCTGGCTAGAGCATGATCCGACCGTATGGAATTACTTCACCGTCGTTCCTGCGAAAGCAGGAACCCAGGGCGAGCGACGCGCGGTGGCCCTGGACCCCCGCTTGCGCGGGGGTGACGATAGAGTGTGTTCTACCTGCTCGGAAGCGGCTCTAATTCTCAAGCCACGCGCAGCGGGTAATGCAGGAAGCCGCGGAAACGGGCGCGGCCACCGCGGACGAAGGCGCCGTCGCGCTCGACTTCG
>DASWFH010000486.1:0-5227 GCA_036394355.1 Allostellaceae bacterium
AGGCCTCATCATGGCCGAGGCCTATATGATGCGGCTGGCCGAGAAGATCGGCCGCGACACGGCGCATCACGCGGTGCAGGCCGCCTGCGGCAAGGCTCTCGCCGAGAAGCGGATGCTGGTCGATGTGCTCGCCGAGGATCCGGCGGTGAGCAAGCATCTCGACAAGGCGACGCTGGCTCGTCTCGGCGATCCCGCCCAATATCTCGGCGAGGCGCTGGCGGTGGTCGACCGCACGCTGGCGCTGGCGCGCAAGCGGCTGGGCAAAGGGGAGGCGCGGACATGATCGACAAGCGCGTCAGGAGCCTCGCCGAGGCGGTGGCGGGGGTCAAGGACGGCGCCACCGTGCTGTGCTCGGGCTTCGGCGCAGTCGGCGAGCCCGTCGAGCTGCTGAATGCCTTGCGCGACACCGGGGTGCGCGACCTCGTCTGCGTCGCCAACAATGCCGGCACGGGCGATGAAGGGCTCGCCGGCCTCATCGCCGCCGGGCGCGTGCGCAAAATCATCTGCTCCTTCCCGCGTACTACGGACCCGCATTGCTTCGAGGCCGCCTACAAGGTCGGCAAGATCGAGCTGGAGCTGGTGCCGCAGGGAACGCTGTCGGAGCGCATGCGCGCGGCCGCCGCGGGCGTGGGCGGGTTTTTCGTCAAGACCAGCGCCGGCACCAAGCTCGGGGTCGGCAAGGAGACGCGCGAGATCGACGGCGAGCTCTATGTGCTGGAGCAGCAGATCAGGGGCGACATCGCGCTCTGCCGCGCCGACCGCGCCGACCGATGGGGCAATCTCACCTATCGCAAATCGGCGCGCAATTTCAACCCGGTGATGGCGATGGCGGCAGCGCTCACCGCGGTGCAGGTGCGTGAGATGGTCGATCTCGGCGCGCTCGATCCCGAATGCGTGGCGACGCCCGGCATCTTCGTCGACCGCGTTGTCGTCGTGTGACAGAGGAGGAACCGATGAAGCCGTTGACCCGTCGCCAGATGGCGTGGCGCGCCGCGCAGGACATCGAAGATGGCGCCTGCGTCAATCTTGGCATCGGCCTCCCCACCATGGTGTCCGACTTCATCCCGAGCGACCGCGAGATCGTTTTCCACAGCGAGAACGGCATCCTCGGCATGGGGCCGGCGCCCAAGCCGGGCGAGGAGGACAAGGACCTCATCAACGCCGGCAAGGGCCTGACCACGCTGGTGCCGGGTGGCTCGTTCTTTCACCACAACGACGCGTTCTTGATGATCCGCGGCGGCCATCTCGACCTGGCGCTGCTGGGCGCGTTCGAAGTGGCGGAGAACGGCGACCTCGCCAACTGGACCACCGAGGATCCGAATTTCGCGCCCGGCGTCGGCGGCGCGATGGATCTTGCGGTCGGCGCCAAAGAGGTGCGCGTCCTCGTCGAGCACACCACCAAGGACGGCAAGCCGCGCATTCGCAAGAAGTGCGGCTATCCCCTGACCGCGCCGCGCTGCGTCAAGCGCGTCTACACCAACCTCGCCGTGCTCGAGGTGACGCGCGAAGGCATCGTCGTGCGCGAGATCGTCGAGGGGCTCGACCTCGCGAAGCTGCAGGCGTTGACCGAGGCGAAGCTCACCCTCGCCAATGACTGGAAGAAGATCGAGGCGCCAGAAGTGTGAAGCGTCGCGTCAGGCGGCCAGCGAAGGATTGGCGACGCGGCATTTGCGCTCGAACTTCGCCGAGACGAAGTCGGGCCGCTTGTAGAGGCCCTTGAGCCAGCAGGCGAGCATGCACAGCTCGCGCAGGTTCATGAGCTCGTCATAGGTGCCGGTCGGGAAGCGGATGCCGAAACTCTCGGCGATCGTCGCCATCACTGTCTCGATCTGCTCCTGCGAGAGGCGCAGATCGCGATCGAGCGACACGGTGCCGCGCAGGCGCGTCTCGTCGATGCGGTAGTCGTCGCGGATCAGCTTCACGATCCACCGCGACATGTGCATCCAGTTTTGGACGTCCGCGGTCGGACGCGACATGAGGGCGGTCTGTGGCGACGACATGGACCGAGTATACCTAAAATGCCTTACGGAATCGCTAAGCGCCGCGCGCAGTAAGTGGTTGAAATTGCGCGAACAATATGAAATCTTTGGTTTGGCGCTGCCTCGCGCTGTGTGCGCCGAGGCGCACCGCGCGAGGCCGCGCCCGACGCTAATCGCCGCCGAAGATCGCCTCGGGCAGCAGCGCCGAGACGACGTAGTTGGGGACATCGACCACGTTGGAGATGCGCAGATCCACGGCGACGCTGCAGATGACATAGGCTTGCTGTCGGCTGAATCCCCGCTCCTGCAGCAGCTCGATCATGTTGAGCACGGCGTTGCGGCAGGCGAGCGTCAGGTTCTCGGCCTCGATCTCGCCGGCGGTATTGATCGGCATGCCCATGACGCCGAGCAAGCGCTCGGGCGCCGCGAATTTCGGGTCGATGAAATAGCTCTGCCGCGTGAAGATCGGCGCCATGAATTTGCGCTGCGCGGCGGCGCCCTTGTGCAGCTTGAACTTGACCACGGCGGTGGCGCCCATCTCGACGGCGGTGACGCAGACCTCGCCGTCGCCTTGCGCGAAATGCCCGTCGCCGGTCGAAAACAGGCCGCCTTCCTGGAATACGGGAAGGAACAGCTTCGCCCCCTTGCTCAGCTGCTTCACGTCGAAATTGCCGCCATTCTCGCGCGGCGGCAGCGTGCGCAAGCCGGTGAGGGCGCAAGGGCCCGCCGGCACGGCGCCCGTCGGATCGGGCGGCAGCGCCATGCCGCCTTTCTCGATGACGCGCTGCTCGCGTGCGGTCCACTCCTTGAGCTTCTGCGCCGAGGGCGCGACCGCCGAAACGCCCATGAAGGGCGCGCCGGGGATGCGCACGCGCGGGATCTGCTCGGAGGTCGCCCAGCCGTCGCGGATCTTCCAATGCACCAGGAATGGCTCTGTCATGACGTCGCGCAGGAAGCCCAAGCCGGGCACGATGGCGCTGAACGCGGTCGGCTGCGCCACGATGTCGACGAACTCTATCTCCAGCATGTCGCCGGGCTTGGCGCCCTTGACGAAAATCGGCCCGGTCAGCGGATGCACCGCGCCGACATTGAGGCTGGCGAAATCGGCGACAGTGGAGCGCGGCGTGATCTGGCCGTCGAGCGCATCGCGCGTCTCCATCACCACCTCTTCGCCCTCGCCGACCTCGACGACCGGCGCAATCTCCGGATGGTAACGATTGTGGCCACAGCCCGGCTCCTCGGCGAGCGGCTTGCTCCGATCGATGCGGATCGCATGCATGAGGGTCCTCCCTGTCGCTTATCGCTGCCCGGCGGACGCTTGTGCGCGCCTGGTATCAACGAGTTTGATCCAAGCTGGATCGGGGCGCAACGTCAGGGAGACAAGGGGTTGTGACGGCGAACCTATCGACGTCAGGCCCGGGGCCGGCCGCGTGCTTACGTCACGAGCCAGGGATTGGCGTCGCGGCATTTCGCCTCGAAGCGGGCGCAGACGAAATCGGGACGCTTGTAGAGGCCCGAAAGCCAGCTCGCGAGCATGCACAGCTCCTCGAGCCGCTCGACTTCGCACGGCGCGCAGAGCGGGAAGTAGATGCTGAAGCTCTCGGCGATCGTCGCGAGGACCCGTCCGATCTGCTCCTGCGAGAGGCCGAGATCGCGGTCGAGCGTGGCGGCGCGCGTCAGGCGCGCCTCCTCGACTTGGTAGTCGTCCCGGATGAGCTTGACGATCCAACGGAACATGTTCATCCAGTTTTTGACGTCGTCGACCGAGCGTTGCATGAGGTCTGTCAGCCGGGGGCACGAATCGGCCAAGTATACCTAACGGCGCCTTACGAAATTGCTAATTGGCCTGCCGCTCACCGCGCCAGCCGGGCCTCGAGCCACTGGCGCAGATGCGGCGCCAGCGGCTTCGCCTTGTGCGTCTGCGGGTCCAGCAGCACCATGACGCATTCGGCGGTGGCGGCGCAGCGCTCGCCGGCGAAGATGCCCTGGCCCAAGCGGAAGGAACTGCGGCCGATGGCGAGGACGCGCGTGCCGATATCGATGGTGCCGGGATAGTAGAGCTCGGCGCGGAAATCGAGCTCGAGCCGGACGATGGCGAATTCGGCGTCCGCCCCGCGCAGATTGAGCTTCTCGTCATAGAGAAAGCTGACGCGGCCGGTTTCACAGAAAGTGGCGAAGACGGCATTATTGACGTGCCCCTGCCGGTCGGTGTCGCCGTAACGCAGCGTGTCCGACGCCCAGATGGCGTAAGACGCACGCAGCGTCGCCGGGGGCAGGGCAGGGGAATTGGTCTTGTCGTCGTCCGGCACGGTAGGGCCTTTGCGGAAGCGGCGAGCCGCTTTCTGGCAGGTCGCCGCCGACCGGACAAGGGCGAGCCGGTGGCTTTGCAAGCAGCCGCCGCGCGAGGCGGCTCCAGTTAATCTTGCGCTGCCTTCTGAATCGCCTCTGCGACGATGCCGGATTTGATGAGGCGGTCGATCTCGGCGTCGCTGAATCCCGCTTCCTTCAGCACCGCGCGGTTCGCCTCGCCGAAGCGCGGCGGCAGGCGATGCAGGCCGGCGGGCGTGCGCGACAGCTTCACCGGGTTGCCGACGGCGCGATAGGCGCCTTGCTCGTAGACCATGCCGCGGTGCAGCGTGTGCGGATGCGAGAGCACATCCGGCAGATCCTGCACCACGCCGCACGGCACGCCGCGATCGAGCAGCCGCATTGTGAGCGCCTCGCCATCGATCGCGGAGAGCGCCGCCTCGATCTCGCGGCGCAGCGCCGGCCGGTTCGTGGTGCGGTCCTTGTTGTCGCAGAAACGCGCATCCTCGGCCAGCGCAGGCCGGCCGATCTCGGCGCAGAAGCGCGCGAATTGCCGGTTGTTGCCGACGGCGAGGAAGATGCGCTTGGTCTTGGTCTTGAACTGGTCGTAGGGCGCGACATTGGGATGCGCGTTGCCGGTGCGGCGCGGCGGCTTCTGCGCCAGGAACCAATTCGCGGCGTAAGGATGGAGCAGCGCGATCGCGCTGTCGTAGAGCGTCGCCTCGACGAACTGGCCGGCGCCGGAGCGCGCGCGCTCCTGCAGCGCCAGCAGAATGCCGAGCGCGGCGCTGAGGCCCGTGGCCATGTCGACGACGGGCACGCCGACGCGCAAGGGATCGCCGTCGGCCTCGCCGTTGAGGCTCATCAGCCCCGACATGGCCTGCACCGCCGCGTCGTAGCCGGGATAGCCGCCGAGCGGCCCGTCGGCGCCGAAGCCGGAG
>DASWFH010000487.1:0-3835 GCA_036394355.1 Allostellaceae bacterium
GGCCTTCCTTCAGGTCGCAGTCGTTGCCGACGAAGCTGCCGCCATGCCCGGCGCGAAGCGCTGCCTCGACCACGGGATGGCGCCCACCGGCGACGGCGAAAGCGCGGCTGTCATCGACGGCGGGCCGGCAATAGCGCTGGGTGACGGCGAGCTCGCCCAGCGCCGCGGCCACGTCGAGGCGCGCCAGCGCCGCTGCGGCGCGCGCGATCTCCTCGCCGCGCGCCTTGGCCTCGGTGACGAGGTCGTCGAAGAATTTGAGCTCGAGCGCCACGGCGCGGTCGGCCGCCGAGGCGATCTTGCTCTCGAGCTCGCCCAGCTCGACCGTCGAATAGCGCATCGCGCTCGCCAGCGACTGGCGATGGATGAAGCCGTCGCGCAGCTTCTCGGCATGGGTCGGCGTCACCTCGATGTAGTAGCCGAGCACATTGTTGTGGCGGATCTTGAGCGCGGCGACGCCCGTCGCCGCCGCGTAGCGCGCCTGGAGGTTCGCCACCATGCGCCGGCTCTCGTCGCGCAGCAGCCGCAGCTCGTCGAGCTCGCCGGCATAGCCCGGCGCGATGAAGCCGCCGTCGCGGGTGACGAGCGGCAGCTCCGCCGCGAGCGCGCGCCGCAGCCGCTCGACGAAGGCGGCGTGCTCGCCGAGGTCGCGCTCCGCGCGCAGGACGTGCGTCGGCTTCGCGGCAGGCGGCGCGTCGCCCAGCAGGCGGCGCAGACTCGCCGTTTCGCCCAGCGTGTCGCGCAAGGCGGCGAGGTCGCGCGGGCCGCCGCGGCCCAGCGCGAGCCGCGCCATGGCGCGCTCGATGTCGGGACAGCGGCGCAGCACGGCACGCAGGCTGTCGCGCAGCCGCTCGTCGGCGGCGAAAAAGGCGACGGCATCGAGCCGCCCATTGACGATGCCCGGATCGGTGAGCGGCGATGCCAGATGCTCGGCCAAAAGGCGCGCGCCGGCGCCGGTTACGGTGCGGTCGATGGTCGAGAGCAGGCTGCCCTTGCGCTCGCCCGCAAGCGTCTGCGTCAGCTCGAGATTGCGCCGCGTGGCGGCGTCGATCTCCATCACCGCATCGGCGGCGAGCCGGCGCGGCGGCTGCAACAGCGGCACGCGGCCTTGCTGCGTCAAGGCGACGTAATCGACGAGCGCGCCGCCGGCGGCGAGCTCGGCGCGGGCAAAGCTGCCGAAGGCGTCGAGCGCGCGCACGGCGAACAGCGATTCGAGGCGCTTGCGCCCGTTCTCGCTGTCGAAGCGCGGATTGGGCAGCGGCGTCAGCGCGCTCTTGCGCTCCGCCAGCAACTCGAAGAACTCCGGGCGCTGGATCAAGCGCTCGGGCACCAGCAGCTCGCCGGGCTCGATCCGCGCCAGCGCCGCCGCCAGCGCCGGCGCGGCGACGGGCTGCAGCCGGAACGCCCCGGTCGACAGCTCGAGCCAGGCGAGCGCGAGCTCGCCGCCGGCCTCGGCGAGCGCGGCGAGGTAATTGTTGCGCCGCGCATCGAGCAGCCCTTCCTCGGTGATGGTGCCGGGCGTGACGATGCGCACCACGGCGCGGCGGATGGCGGCCTTGCTGCCGCGCTTCTTGGCTTCGGCCGGCTCCTCCATCTGCTCGCACACGGCGACGCGGAAGCCCTGGCGGATGAGGCGGGCGAGATAGGCCTCGGCGGCGTGCACGGGGACGCCGCACATGGGGATGTCCTCGCCCTCGTGCCGGCCGCGCTTGGTGAGCTGGATGTCGAGCGCGGCGGCCGCCTTCGCCGCGTCCTCGAAGAACAGCTCGTAGAAATCGCCCATGCGGTAGAACAGCAGGCACTCCGCATGCTGCCGCTTCAGCTCGAGGTACTGCGCCATGGCCGGCGTCGTCGCTTCGGCCGGGGGCGGGGCGGCCGCGGCCGCCCCGGACACGCTGTCGGGAGCGACACGCGGTACGGGATCGTTCATGGTTTGCGGGGGCACATGCAACCGGCGCTCGCACGGCAAGCTAGCACGCTGCCGCGCGCCGGGGAAACACGGGAGAAACGATGTCCGCCATAGCCACCGACCGGCAAGAGCCGCGCTTTCCTGTCATCCGCGAGGCGGTTGCCGCCTTCGCCGGCAAGACCGAGCTCCGCGACGCGGTGACGCGGCTGCTGGCGAGCGGCTTCAAGCCCGCCGACCTGTCGGTGCTGGCGACGCATGATTCGCTGGAAGTGGCGGGCGGCGTGCCGGGCTATCGCGGCACGCCGGGGTCGACGCTGCTTTCCGGGCTCACCGACGAGGTGAATTTCCTCGGGCCGCTCACCGTCGCCGGCATCGTGCTGCTCTCGGGCGGGCCGGTCGCGGCGGCGATCGGCGCGCTGGTCGCCGCCGGGCTCGGCGGCGCCGCGATCAAGGAGCTGCTCGACCGCTACGCGGCCAACCAGCACAGCGCCGAATTCGCGGCGGCGCTGCAATCGGGGGCGGTGCTGCTCTGGGCGCGCGTCGACGACCCCGAGCTCGAGGCCGCCGCCGTGCGCATGCTCGAGGAGGCCGGCGGCCGCCATGCCCACATGCATGCCCGCACCGCCAAGCCGGAGGAAGCCGGCCGGTGAAGCCGGCTTCTCGCCCGGCATGCCCCCGTACCCGGTACATATGGGAAACTCGACCCGATCAGCCGGCTCCAGCGCGCCACCCAATATGCTGCCCGCTATAATGTTCTTGATTTGTTCGAGAGCGGCCGCTACCCTCGGTCGCCGGTGACGAAAGGCGCCGGCGCGGCGCAATGCAAGGGGGCGGCGATGAGCGCATTCGATACGGTGGACGACTTTCTCCTGGCGAATCATCGCCTGCGCCTGGAGGACGTGCTGTGCGAAGGCTGCCTCATGGGGCGGCTCAGCGTGGCGCTCGGCGATGCCATGAAGATCCTGCCGCGGCTGGTCGGCTCGACCGTCGAGGAAGACGGCGGCGTCGCCAATGTCTATGACGGCATTCTCGTGCTCGACGGCGTCTGGTACCGCTTCCGCTGCCACGTCTTCGTCGATGGCGGCGGGCAACGCTTCCTCTCCGACATCAGCGCGTTCGAGGCCGTCGAGTGGCACGCGCGCGTGGCGCTGTCGGCCTAGCGCCGGCTCTGTGCGCGCCGCGACTTGCCGTATCCTCATGTGGCGCGGCTTTGACGGGTAGGGCATCGCTCTCTACACTGATCGCGCCGATTGAAGAGCCAAGGGAGCCATCAGAGCCCCCTGCCAGCATGAGGAAAGCGCCTTGTCGTCCATCGATAAGCCCGATAGCCGCGTCACCGAACAAGAAGCCCTCCAATTCCACGCCAAAGGCCGTCCCGGCAAGCTCGAGATCTCGCCGACCAAGCCGCTGACGACGGCGCACGACCTGTCGCTCGCCTATTCGCCCGGCGTCGCCTTTCCTTGCCTCCACATCGAGCGCGACCCGGCGCTCGCCTATGACTATACCGCCAAGGGCAATCTCGTCGCGGTGATCTCGAACGGCACGGCGGTGCTCGGCCTGGGCGACCTCGGCGCGCTCGCCGCCAAGCCCGTCATGGAAGGCAAGGCGGTGCTGTTCAAGCGCTTTGCCGGCATCGACGGTGTCGATCTCGAGATCGACACCAAGGATGTCGACGAGTTCGTCAATTGCGTGCGCTACCTGCACCCCGCCTTCGGCGGCATCAACCTCGAGGACATCAAGGCGCCCGAATGCTTCGTCATCGAGCAGCGGCTGCGCGAGCTCCTGGATATCCCGGTCTTCCATGACGATCAGCACGGCACGGCGATCATCGCCACCGCGGCGCTCTTGAACGCGCTCGACCTCACCGGGCGCGACTTGAAATCGATCAACATGGTGGTGAACGGCGCGGGCGCCGCCTCGATCGCCTGC
>DASWFH010000488.1:0-28904 GCA_036394355.1 Allostellaceae bacterium
TCCTGATCCCGGCCTTGTCGAGGTCGAGGCCGGCCAGATTGGCGCGGCGCCCGGCCGCCACCAGGAGATGCGAGCCCTCGACGCGCCGCTCGCCGGCGCCGTCCTCGAGCACGGCGGCGATACGGGCCCCGGCGCGCTCGAGGCGACGGATCTTGACGCCGGCCTCGATGGCGACGCCATCGGCGATGAGACGCTGGATCAGCAGCTCCGCCAGTTCCGGATCGTCCTTGGCGAGGACGCGCGCCGCCTCCAGCACGGTGACGCGCGCGCCCAGCAGGCGATGCGCCTGCGCCATCTCGAGGCCGATCGGGCCGCCGCCGATGACGATCAGATGCTCAGGCAACACCGTGTTCTCGAACACGGTCTCGTTGGTGAGGAACGGCACATCCTTGAGTCCGGGGATCGGCGGCACGCTGGGCGCAGAGCCGGTGGCGATGACGATGCGGCGCGCGGCGACGACGAGATCGCCCGCCGCGACTTCCTGCGGCCCGGCGAAACGCGCGCTGGCTTGGATCACGCGCACGCCCATGCCCTCGAAGCGCTCGACCGAATCATTCGGCGCGATCGCGGCGATGACTTCATGCACGTCCCGCATCACCGCCGGGAAATCGACGGCGGGCGGCTCATCGGACAAGCCGAAGGCGCCGTTGAAGCGCGCCGCCTTGACGCGCTTCGCCGCGGCGAGCAGCGATTTCGACGGCACGCAGCCGTAGTTGAGGCAGTCGCCGCCCATCTTGGCGCGCTCGATCAGCACGGTCTTCATGCCGAGCTGCGACGCGCCCGCGGCAACGCTGAGACCGCCGGAGCCCGCGCCGATCACGCAGATGTCGGCGGCGAGGCGCTCGCTCACGGCGCGCGCCCGCGGCGCAGCTTCTTGTACACCACTGGCACGAGCGCCAGCACCGAGAGCGCGACCAGCGGCAGCAGCACGCGCGGCTGGAAGATGATGTGAAGGTCGGGCGTCTGCCCGGCCTCGATCAGGGCGCCCGCGCCAGAGCCGACGCTCGAGTAGACGAATGTCCCGGGCGCCATGCCGAAGAAGCTGCAGAGCACGAAGGTGCGGAGCGAGATCCCGAAGAACGCCGGCACGAGATTGACCAGCCAGAAGGGAAACAGCGGCACCAGGCGCAGGAACAGCAGATAGCTGGCGCCGTCTTCCTTGAAGCCGGCCTCGAGGCCGCGCAGCGCCGGGCCGGCGCGCTCGCGCAGCAGCCCGCCGACGCTGGTCCGCGCGATGAGAAACACGAGGCTCCCGCCGATGGTGGCGCCGATCAGCGAATAGAGCCCGCCCATCCAGGTGCCGAACAGGAAGCCGCTGGCAAGCGTGAGCAAGGCGCCGCCCGGCACCGACAGGGCGGCCACCGCCGTATAGACCAGGATGAACCCGAGCGGGGCCAGGGCACCCGCATTGGCGATCGCGTCGAGCAGCCATTGGCGGTGCTCGCGGAAAGCGTCCCACGTCAGGTAGCGCCCGAGGCCCAGGGCGAAAAACGCGGCGATCGCCGCCGCCAGGACGAGCAAGGGCAGCCAGCGGCGCCATTCGCCCGCCTGGCCTCGCTCCGCCGTCTTGTCCATCTCGGGGTCCATATCCGCGCCTCGCTGCATCACATTCGAGGCATCCTAGCCGCCCGTCCGCGCCGGGACACTCACCTTGCCGTGAGACCGCCAGCCGGCGGGCGGCGTTGACTCCGCCGGACCGCTCCCGTATACAGCGCCCTCGATCCACTGAGAAGTGTCGCGGAGTCCCTGCCGTGAAGCGCACCTACCAGCCGAGCAAACTCATCCGCAAGCGCCGCCATGGCTTCCGGGCCCGCATGGCCACGGTCGGAGGCCGCCGCGTGCTGGCGAGTCGCCGGGCCAAGGGACGCAAGCGCCTCTCCGCCTGACGGAGAGCATGAGCGGCGTCGGTCGCCTCAAACGCCGGGCAGAGTTCCTGAGGGTTGCCGGCGCCGGGCGCAAATCGGTCACCCCGGGGCTCATCCTGCAAGTCGCGCCGCGCGTCGAAGCCGCCGCTTTGCCCGAGGGCTGCGCCCTGCGTGTGGGATTTACCGCCAGCCGGAAGGTCGGCATCGCGGTCGAGCGCAATCGCGCGCGGCGCCGGTTGCGGGCGGCGGTGGATCAGGTGATGGCACTGCACGCCGCGCCCGATCGTGACTATGTATTGATCGCCCGCGCCGGGACGGCGAAGCGCCCTTTTGCGGCGCTGCTGGGCGATCTCAAGGCGGCGCTGCGGCAAGCGGGCGCCTATCGTGAGGCGCCGGCAGCGGCCGGCGAGCGGTAAGCGATGCGGAAGAAAGCGAGGGGACCGTGGTGAGCGCCGTGCTGCGCGGCCTGATCCGCGCCTATCAGCTCCTGGTGTCGCCGCTGCTGCCGCCGAGCTGCCGCTACCTGCCGAGCTGCTCGGACTATGCCGCGGAGGCGATCGCCACACACGGCGCGCTTTACGGCACATGGCTGGCGTTGCGGCGGCTGGCGCGCTGCCATCCCTGGGGCGGCAGCGGCTACGATCCCGTGCCGCGCCGGGCCGATCCCGCTATGCATCGGCATTGCCATTGAGCGACCCGCAGCATGGACCAGCAGCGTAACCTCATCATCGCCATCGCGCTCTCGATCGCGATCCTGCTCGGCTTCGAGTATTTCTTCGGGCAACGGCAGCTGCACCCGCCGGCGCCGACCACCCAGACCACGGCGCCGACCCAACCCAGTGCCGCCGCGCCAACGGCGCCCGGGCTGGCAGCGAGCGCCGGCGCAGTAAAGCCGCGTGCCGACGTGCTGGCCGAAGCCCCGCGTGTGTCGATCGATACGCCGCGGCTCAAAGGCTCCATCAACTTGGTTGGCGCCCGCGTCGACGATCTCACGCTCACCAACTATCACGAGACCATAGACCCCCAAAGCCCCCCGATCGTGCTCCTATCGCCGGACGGCGCGGAGCATGCCTATTACGTTGACTTCGGCTGGGTTGCCGGCGCCGGAGCTTCGGTGAAGTTGCCAGACGAAACCACGCGCTGGAGAACATCGGCCGGCGAACTTACGGCGCGACACCCGATCGATCTTGTCTGGGACAACGGTGAAGGACTGCAGTTTGTCCGACACTACGCGGTCGACGACAATTACATGTTCACCGTGACGCAGACGGTCAAGAACGATGCCGACAAGCCGGTATCGGTATATCCCTACAGCCGCGTCGTGCGGGTAGATAACGTGCCGCAGACCGCGACGTACATCCTTCATGAAGGTCCGGTCGCCGTGCTGAACGGCGCGCTGCACGACGGCGGTTGGTGGCTCGCCCCCGACAAATACGATTACGCCGACGTTAAGAAGGGACCTTTGACCGACGAAACCACCGGCGGTTGGCTTGGCTTTACCGACAAATATTGGCTCACGGCTCTAATTCCTGCGCCGCAAGAGCCCGTCAAAACTCAGGTGAGCTATAGCGCGACTGGCGAGAGAGAGATTTACCAAGCGAGTTATCGCGGGATAGAGCACACGGTGCCGGCGCATGGCAGCAGCGATAGCGAGGGTCGGTTTTTCGCCGGGGCCAAGGAAGTGCATCTCCTGGACACCTATGAGGAAACGCTGGGAATTCCCAAGTTCGATCGGGCCATAGATTTTGGGCTATTCTACTGGATCACCAAGCCGATCTTCCTGACCCTCGATTTCTTCTATCAGCGGATCGGCAATTTCGGGCTGGCCATCCTGCTGCTCACCGTCATCATCAAGCTCATCTTCTTCCCGCTCGCCAACAAATCGTATCGCGCGATGAGCAAGATGAAGCTGCTGCAGCCGGAGATGGAGAAGCTGCGCCAGCGCTTCGGTGACGACAAGGCGCGTCTCCAGCAGGAGATGATGGCGCTCTACAAGCGCGTCGGCGCCAATCCCATGGCCGGGTGCCTGCCGATCGTCATCCAGATCCCCGTGTTCTTCTCGCTCTACAAGGTGCTCTACGTCACCATCGAGATGCGGCATGCGCCATTCTTCGGCTGGATCCACGATCTGTCGGCGCCGGATCCCACCACCTTCCTCAATCTCTTCGGCCTGCTGCCCTTCTCGGCGCCGCCGGCGCTCGCCTTCCTGCATATCGGCGCCTGGCCGCTCATCATGGGCGTGACCATGTTCCTGCAGCAGAAGCTCAACCCGCAGCCCGCCGATCCCGTCCAGGCCAAGATGTTCATGATCCTGCCGGTGGTCTTCACCTACATGCTCGCGCAGTTCCCGGCCGGGCTCGTCATCTACTGGGCCTGGAACAACCTGCTGTCGATCGCGCAGCAATGGCTCATCATGCGCCGCGCCGGCACGACGGTGCCCGCCAAGGCTTAATCGCGATGGCCCGCGCGGCGGAAGCCCCGCCCGACGTGGTCTATCCGCCGGCGCAAGCGCCCGATGCCGCCGCCGAGGAAGCCGGCCGCCGGCTCTTCGCCGGCGCTTGCGATTTCGTCGCCGGCGCCGCCGTGGACACGGCGCTGCCACTCGACGGGCTGCCCGAGATCGCCTTTGCCGGCCGCTCCAATGTCGGCAAGTCGACCCTGGTCAACGCGCTCACCGGCCGCAACACCCTGGCGCGCGTCTCGCACCGGCCCGGGCGCACGCAGCAGCTCAATTTCTTTGACCTGGCGGGACGGCTGATGCTGGTCGACCTGCCGGGCTATGGCTTCGCCGAAGTCTCGAAGCGCGACGTCGAGCGCTGGACCGCGCTGATACACCGCTATCTGCGCGGCCGGGCGAGCTTGCGGCGCACCCTGTTGCTGATCGATGCGCGCCACGGCGTCAAGGAGGCCGACCGACCGCTGATGAAGCTGCTCGACGAGGCCGCCGTCTCGTACCAAGCGGTCCTCACCAAGATCGACAAGGTCAAACCGGCCGAGCTCGCCGACCGCGTCGCCGCCGTCGCGGCGGAACTCGCGGGCCATGTGGCGGCGCATCCGGTGATCCACCTGACGAGCGCGCATGAGGGCGTCGGCATCGCCGCGCTGCGCGCCAGCTTGAGCACGCTGGCGGCGCCCGCCCAATCACGGTAGATTTCGCGCGCCATGCCCGAGAAGCCGCCCGCCGCCCTCACCGATCCTGCCAGCAAGGCCGCCACGCTGGCGGCGGCGCTGCCCTATATGCGCCGCTACGCCGGCAAGACCGTGGTCGTGAAATATGGCGGGCATGCCATGGGCGACGACGCGCTCGGCGAGTTCTTCGCCCAGGACGTCGTGCTGCTGAAGCAGGTCGGCATCAACCCGATCGTGGTGCATGGCGGCGGCCCGCAGATTGGCCAAATGCTCGACCGCCTCAAGATCAAGAGCTCCTTCGTCAACGGCTTGCGCGTAACCGACCGCGAGACGGTCGAGATCGTCGAGATGGTCCTGTCGGGCTCGATCAATAAGCAGATCGTCTCGTCGATCAACGCCGTGGGCGGGCTCGCCATCGGCCTCTCCGGCAAGGATGCCGGGCTCATCAAGGCGGTGAAGCTCGAACGGCGGCACGAAAGCGACAGCAACATCGAGAAGGTCCTCGATCTCGGTTTTGTCGGCGAGCCGAGACGCATCAACGCCAAGGTGCTCGAGACTTTCGAGC
Source organism: Allostellaceae bacterium (assembly GCA_036394355.1). GTDB lineage: Bacteria > Pseudomonadota > Alphaproteobacteria > ATCC43930 > CGMCC-115725 > DAHUYF01. The sequence continues at coordinate 5,560 of DASWFH010000488.1, forward strand.
GGTCCGACATCATTCCGGTGATCGCCCCCATCGGCGTCGGCGAGGACGGCGCCACCTACAACATCAATGCCGATACGGTGGCGGGAGCGGTCGCCGCCGCGGTCAAGGCGGCGCGGCTGCTGCTCCTGACCGACGTCACCGGCGTCCTCGACAAAAGCAAGAAGCTGCTCACCGAGCTCTCCTCCGAGGAAGCCCTCGGCCTCATTGCCGACGGCACGATCCAGGGCGGCATGATCCCGAAGATCGAGACCTGCCTCGATGCCGTCGAGGGAGGTGTCGAGGCCGCCGTTATTATTGACGGGCGCGTGCCGCACGCCATCCTGCTCGAACTCTTCGCCGAAGGGGCGGGCACGCTGATCCGGCGCCGCAGGGACTAGGTCCAGCCGATGGTGGCTCCGTTCCGCTTGCTCGCCCTCGACCACGTGGTGCTGCGCGTCGCCGATCTCGCACGCGCCCGCGCCTTCTATTGCGATGTGCTCGGCTGTGCCTTCGAGAAATGGCAGGATGAATTCGGCCTGCTGCAGCTGCGCGCCGGCTCGTCGCTCATCGACCTGATCAGCCTCGACGGCAAGCTCGGCCGCATGGGCGGCGCGCCGGCAGGCCGCGAGGCGCGCAATGTCGATCATTTCTGCCTGCGCATCGCCCCTTTCGACGAGGCCGCGATCCGCGCCCGGTTGTCCGCGCATGGCGTCGACGCCGGCGAGGTGGTGCAGCGCTACGGCGCCGAGGGCACCGGGCCTTCGATCTACGTCACCGACCCCGACGGCAACACGGTCGAGCTGAAAGGCCCGCCCGCCGGTTGAGATCGGCGCCGGTCTGCGTCATAAGGGACGCTTGATGCCTCCGTCCGGTCGCGCCCGCCCGCTGCACGAGATCGAGACCTGGATCTTCGATCTCGACAACACGCTCTATCCCGCCTCGTGCAACCTCTTCGCCGAGGCCGAGGCGCGCATGGCCGCCTTCATCGTCGAGGAGCTCAAGATCGAGCTCGATGTCGAAGCGGCGCATGCGTTGCGCCGGCGCTTCTTCCTCGATCACGGCACGACGCTGCGCGGGCTGATGCTGGAGCACGGCATCGAGCCGCGCCGCTTCCTCGACTACGTGCACGACATCGATCTGTCGCCGGTACGGCCGGACCCGGCTCTGGCGGCGGCCATCGCCGCGCTGCCCGGCCGCAAATTCGTCTTCACCAACGGCACCGACGACTACGCCCGCCGCATCCTCGCGCGCATCGGCATCGCGGAGCAGTTCGCTGATATCCACGACATCATTGCCTGCGACTATCGGCCGAAGCCCGATCCGAGCGGCTACCGGGCGATGGTCGATCGCCACGGCATCGACCCGACCGTGGCGCTCATGGTCGAGGACATGGCGCGGAACCTGCCGCCCGCGGCGGCGCTGGGCATGACCACCGCCTGGGTCAGGACCGCCTCCGACTGGGCGCGGCAGGGCGCGGAGCCCGAGCATATTCACCATATCGTCGACGAGTTGGGGCCCTGGCTTGCCGCGGCGGCGGGGAAGCCCGGCGCCGATTGACACATCGGAGCGGCTGCCGCATGGTTCGCCCGCGCATTTCCGATGCCATCGCCATGAATGACGCGCAACTGCAAGCGACCATCGATGCCGCCTGGGAGGCACGCGACACCGTCGGCATCGCGACCAAGGGACCGACCCGCGACGCGGTCGATGGGGCGCTCGCTGCGCTCGATGCCGGCCGCCTGCGCGTCGCCGAGAAGCGTGACGGACGCTGGCATGTCCACCAATGGCTCAAGAAAGCCGTGCTGCTGTCGTTCCGCCTCAACGACATGATTCAGATCGCCGGCGGCCCGGTCGATCCGGGCGAGGGCGGTGCCGCGTGGTGGGACAAGGTGCCGTCGAAATTCGCCGGCTGGGGCGCCAACCGATTTCGCGAGGCCGGCTTCCGCGCCGTCCCCAACTGCGTCGTGCGCCGCTCGGCCTATATCGCGCCGGGCGTGGTGCTGATGCCGTCCTTCGTCAATGTCGGCGCCTATGTCGATCGCGGCACCATGATCGACACCTGGTCGACCGTGGGCTCCTGCGCGCAGATCGGCAAGAACTGCCACATCTCCGGCGGTGTCGGCATCGGCGGCGTGCTCGAGCCGCTACAGGCCGAGCCGGTGATCATCGAGGATAACTGCTTCATCGGCGCGCGCAGCGAAGTCGCCGAGGGCGTCATCGTCGAGACCGGCGCCGTCTTGGCTATGGGGACCTTCATCGGCGCGTCGACCCGCATCATCGATCGCGCTACGGGCGAGGTCCATGTCGGCCGCGTGCCGGCCCATGCGGTGGTGGTGCCCGGAAGCCAGCCGGGCAAGCCGCTCCCCGACGGCAGCCCAGGCCCGAGCCTCTATTGCGCCGTGATTGTCAAGCGCGTCGACGAGAAGACGCGCGCCAAGACCTCGATCAACGAATTGCTGCGCGACTGATGGCGACCGCGCTCCGACGCAACGAGCCGCTCGATCCGGTCGAGCTTGCCGCCGAGCTCATCCGCCGGCCCAGCGTCACGCCCAAGGACGAAGGCGCCATCCCCTATCTCGCCGGCGTGCTCGAGCGCCTGGGCTTCACCTGCCATGTGCAGGAATTCACCGCGCCCGGAACCGATCCGGTTCTGAACCTTTACGCCCGCATCGGCCAGAGCGGGCGCAATCTGTGTTTCGCCGGCCACACCGACGTGGTGCCGGTGGGCAACCGCGACGCCTGGACCATCGCACCCTTCGCGGGATCCATCATCGGCGACACGCTCTATGGCCGCGGCGCCGCCGACATGAAAGGCGCGATCGCCTCCTTCGCCGCCGCCGCCGCCCGCTTCCTCGCCGCGCGCGGGCGCGATTTCGACGGCTCGATCAGCTTCCTGATCACCGGCGACGAGGAGGGGGTGTCGATCAACGGCACGAAGAAACTCCTCGAATGGATCGCCGCACGCGGCGAGAAGCTCGACGCCTGCATCGTCGGCGAGCCGACCAACGCGCAACGGCTCGGCGACATGGTCAAGATCGGCCGGCGCGGCAGCCTCAGCGGCTATATCACGGTCGAAGGCGTGCAGGGACACACCGCCTATCCGCATCTTGCCGACAATGCCGCGCACCGGCTCGTCGCCATGCTGCATGCGCTCACATCGGCGCCGCTCGACGAGGGCACCGCGCATTTCCAGGCCTCGACGCTGCAGATTTCCACGATCGACATCGGCAATACCGCGTCCAACGTCATTCCCGGCGTCGCGCGCGCCACTGTCAACATCCGCTACAACGACCGCTGGTCGAGCGTCACGCTGAAGGATTGGATCAAGCAAAAGCTCGACGCGGTCGGCGGCCGCTACACGGTCGATTACCACGTCAGCGGCGAGTCCTTCCTGGTAGCGCCGGGCGAGGTGAGCGATCTGCTCGCCACGGCCATCAAACGCGTCACCGGCCGCACGCCGGAGCTCGGCACCACCGGTGGCACGTCCGATGCGCGCTTCATCCATCATTACTGCCCGCTGGCCGAGTTCGGCCTCGTCGGCCTCACCATGCACAAGGTCGACGAGCGCGTGCCGCTCGCCGACCTCGCCGCCCTCACCGACATCTACAGCACCGCGCTCGATCTCTACTTCCCGCTCAGCCCGGCGCGTAAATGACCTCGACGAGATAGAGCCCTTCCGGCGGCGCGGTCGGGCCGCCGGCGCGCCGGTCGCGCGCGGCGAGCGCCTCGGCGACATGGGCGACGCGCCATTTGCCGGCGCCGACGAGCTTCAGCGTGCCGACCATGTTGCGCACTTGGTGGTGCAGGAAGGAGCGGGCGCGCGCCTCGATGACAATCTCGTCGCCGATACGCGTGACGTCGAAGCGGTCGAGCGTCTTCACCGGCGACTTCGCCTGACACAACGTGTCGCGGAAGCTGGTGAAATCGTGCTTGCCGATGAGCAGCTGCGCCGCCGCTTGCATCGCCTCGGCATCGAGAAGCGGGCCCACATGCCAGACGCGGCCGCGCTCCAGCACCGGCGGCGGCCGGCGATTCAGAATGCGGTAGCGATAGACGCGGCCGCGCGCCGAACGCCGCGCATCGAAGCTCGCCGGCACCGGTTCCACCGCGAGCACCGACACCGCCGCAGGCTTGGCATGATGATTGAGCGCGTTGCGGATAATTTCGGGCGACGCTTCGCGCGGCAAGTCGAGATGCGCGATCTGCGCCAGCGCGTGAACGCCGGCGTCGGTGCGGCCGGCGCCATGCACGGTCACCGCTTCGCCGCAAAAGCGCTCGACCGCCGTCTCCAGCACTTCCTGCACCGAGAGCCCATTCGCCTGGCGCTGCCAGCCGACCAGGCCGCCGCCGTCATATTCGACAGTCAGCTTGTAGCGGGGCATGGCAGCACGGTGCCGCGTGGCAACGGATAGCCGCGCAGGAAGGCATCGACGTCCTGCGGCGCTCGCCCGGCGCGCTGCAGGATCAGCGGACGCAGCGCGCGCTCGCCGCAGGCGATGGCGAGGCGGTCGTCGAGCACCGTGCCGGGCGCGGCGGCCGGCGGCGCCTCGGCAAGCTCGGCCGCCAGCACCCGGACGCGCTCGCGCCCGCGCTCGAACCAGGCGCCGGGCCAAGGATCAAAGGCGCGCACGGCGCGTTCGAGTTCCGGCGCCGGACGGCGCCAGTCGAGCGCCCCTTCTTCGCGCCGCAGCTTCTTTGCATAGGTCACGCCCTCCGTCGGCTGCGGCCGGGGGGCGGCGTGGCCTTGTGCAACGCCATCGAGGGCACTGACGACAAGTGCTGCTCCGAGCTCGGCGAGGCGATCATGCAGCTGCTGCGCCGTGGTCGTCGGCCCGATCGGGACGGCCTCGGCCAACAGGATCGGGCCGGTGTCGAGCCCCTCTTCCATCTGCATGATGGTGACGCCGGTCTCGCTGTCGCCGGCGAGGATGGCGCGCTGGATCGGCGCCGCGCCACGCCAGCGCGGCAAGAGCGAGGCGTGGACATTGAGGCAGCCGAGCCGGGGCGCCGCCAGCACCGGCTTCGGCAGGATCAGGCCATAGGCCGCCACTACTGCCGCGTCGAGGCCGAGCGCGGCGAACTCGGCAATGGCAGCGGCGTCGAGGCGCGCCGGCGAATGCACGGGCAGGTGCGCTGCCTCGGCTGCCTGTTGCACGGGAGAGGGCTGCGGTCGCTGGCCGCGACCGGCCGGACGCGGCGGCTGGCTGTAGACGGCTGCGATGTCGTGCCCGGCCGCGCGCAACGCCTCGAGGCTCGGAACGGCGAAGTCCGGCGTCCCCATGAAGGCGAGACGAAGTTTTGTCATGGCGTGCGGCTACGCTTTCGACCTGTCGCCTTCCTGACTCGTCCTTCGAGACGCGCCCTTGCGGGCGCTCCTCAGGACGAGGACGAACTCTCAGCCTCATCCTGAGGAGGCGCGCAGCGCCGTCTCGAAGGATGAGCGGGAAAGCGTGATGACTGTGGCAGAAATCGCCGCCGGCGCAAGCCGGTCGCTAGGCCGGCACGGTCTCGCCGGCCTTGAGGCGCTTCGCCTTGGCGAGCTTGCGCAGGATGATGTTGCGCTTCAGGGCCGAGATGTGATCGACGAAGAGCACGCCTTCAAGATGATCCATCTCGTGCTGAACGCAGGTGGCGACGAGCCCCTGCAGGTCGACTTCGCGGATCTCGTTCTGATAGTCGAGGTAGCGCAGTTTTATCGCCGCCGGCCGCTCGACATCGGCGTAGTGCTCGGGCAGCGACAGACAGCCTTCGCTGTAGGTCGCGAGCTCATCCGAACGCCAGAGGATCTCAGGATTGGCGATCTTGAGGGGCTGCGGCTCCTCGCCTTCGCGCGCGGCGTCGACGATGATGACGCGGCGCCTCACACCCACCTGGGGCGCGGCAAGGCCGATCCCCGGGGCGGCGTACATGGTCTCCAGCATGTCGTCCATGAGCCGGCGCACCTCGTCGTCGACCTGGGCGACGGGCTTCGCCTTGAGCTTCAGGCGCGGATCGGGAGCCGTAATGATCGGCAGCAGGGCCATATCGCGAATCGTCGCTAATCGTTGAGGATCACGCCTTAAGTAAGCCCCGGCGGCGAAGCCGTCAACCCTGCGGGGGCCGCCGGGACCGGCCATTGCCGCCGATTCCGCGGCATGCCGGCCGTTGCCGACCGACCGCGACCTTGAAATCCTTCCGTCCGTGTTTCGTCCTGGTACGATGGCGGCCGCAGGTTAAGGAGAAGCACATGGAGATGACGCTCGCCGCGCTGGCCTTGCTGCTGCTGCTCTTGGTGGCGGCGTTGGGCTTCCTGCTGGCCCGGGCGGTGATGGCGCGACTGGCCGCGGAGCGCGGTCTGGCGACGGCGCGGCAGCTGCTGCTCGCCGGCGAGCGGCGGCTTGCCGATTTCGAGCTGCTCAAGCAGGAAAGCCTGCAGGCGACCAAGGCTGCGCTGCTCGAGACCGGGCAGCAACTCTCCTCCAAGCTGCTGGACGACCACAAGCGCGAGAGCGCCGAGGCCAAGAGGGACTCCGAGGAGCGCGTGCGCCAGGCCAGCGCGGATCTGGTGAAACACGTCGGCGAGCTCGCGAAAACGGTGCAGCAGCTCTCGGGCCAGGTACAACAGAAGGGCGAGACGCTTGATACGCTGTGGCGGACGCTGTCGAGCCCGGGCGGCGCCGGCCAACTCGCCGAAGTCGGGCTTGCCAACACGCTGCAATCCTTCGGCCTCGAGCACGGCCGCGACTTCCTGCTGCAGCACACCACCCAGGACGAGGAGACCGGACGCCGGCTCCGGCCGGACGCCGTTGTGTTCTTGCCGGGCAACAGCGTGCTGGTGATCGATTGCAAGGCGTCGAAGTTCCTGGTCGAGATCGCCCGGGCCCAAGGGACGCCCCAGGAAGAGGACGCCTACCGCAATCTCGCGCGCAGCATGAACCAGCATCTGCGCGCGCTGGCCGAGAAGGACTACAAGGGCGCCATCCTCGGCGCCTGGCGCCAATCCGGCCGTACCGAGGAGATCGCACGCATCTTCTCGGTGATGTACCTGCCCAACGAGGCCGTGCTCGAGAAGCTCTATCGCGCCGATGCGGAGTTCATGCGCAAGGCGCAGGAGAAAGAGATCATCGCCGCGGGGCCCGCCGGCCTCTACTGCGTCATCTCGATTGCATCCACCGAGATCAACGTCCTGCGTCAGGTCGACAACCAGAAGCGTATCGTCGAGATGACGCAGACGCTGCTCGACAGCGTCACGGTCATGCTCACCCACGCGGCGTCGGTCGGACGCAGCATCAAGGCTTCGGCGGAGAGCTTCGCGAAGCTCACCGCCTCGGTCAACCAGCGCTTCCTGCCGCGCGCCCGCAACCTGACGAAGCTCGGCGTCCAGCCGAGCAAGCCGCTGCCGGCGAACCTGCCGAGCTATGCCGTGCACAGCCAGGAGGACTCGCTCATCGAGGGCGATGCAACGGAGCTGGTCGAGACCGAGCTACCGCCGCCGCTGCGGCGCCTGGTCAGCTAGAGCGGAGCACGCGGAAAGCCAATGCGACTAAGATTGGTATGGGTCGGACTCGTCGCGGGCGCGGCGATCTCGGGACCGGGCGTCGCGGCGTTGGCCGCACCCTCCCCGGCCATGACGTTCGTGCCCGGATTGATCAACGTCGAGGACATGGTGCGTGTGCCGGGCACGCCGTGGATCATTGCCAGCGGCCTGGCCGACGGCGAGAGCACGGACGGGCACATCTACCTTGTGAACGCCAGTGACCGGTCGGTCAGCGCGCTGCTCCCAGGTCATGTCGCCTATCGCCCCGATGCCAATGCCTACCCGGCGTGTCCGGGCAAACCCGACGAGGCGAAGTTCTCGGCCCATGGCCTCAGCCTCCGCCGCGGCCCGGCGGGGATCCATACCCTCTATGTGGTTCATCACGGCGAGCGGGAATCCGTCGAGGTTTTCACGCTGGACGCGCGCAGCGCGACCCCGCGGCTGACCTGGGTGGGCTGCGCGGTTTATCCCGCGGGCGTCTCGGGTAACGGCGTCGCCGCGCTTCCCGGCGGGGCGTTCGCCGTCACCAGCTTCATGGATACGCGGGATCCGCAATCGATCGCCAAGATAGAGGCCGGCGAGCCGGCCGGCGGGGTGCTCATCTGGCGTCCCAAGACGGGTTGGCGGACGGTCCCCGGCGCCGCTTCCATATCGGCCGACAACGGGATCGAGGCCTCGGCGGACGGCAGGCAGCTGTTCGTGGCCGGCTGGGGCGACCAGACGGTGGTCCGCCGGCCCGTAGAAGGGGAGGGCCGCCGCGAGGTCATCAAGACCGGCTTCCACACCGACAATCTGCGCTGGGGACCTGACGGCTATCTCTACGCCGCCGGCCAGCGCGACAGCCTCCAGAACCTGTTCAAATGCGCCCCCAACACCGACAAGCGCTGCGACAATCCTTTTTCGGTCCTGCGGATCGATCCCAAGACCTTGCGGACGCGCGAAGTTGTGCATGACCCGGGACGGCCGGAGTTCGGAGCCGCCTCGGACGCGCTGAGGGTCGGTGACGACTATTGGCTCGGCACGCCCCACGGAGACCGGATCGCGATCACGCCCGCGAAATAGGCGAAGGTGGCGGCTTCACGGGTTCTTCAGCGGCTGCCGCGAGGCGAGGGCGGCGGAGAGCGTGCCTTCATCGAGATAGTCGAGCTCGCCGCCCATCGGCACGCCATGAGCGAGGCGCGACAGCTGTGCGCCGCTGCCGGCGAGCCGGTCCATGATGTAATGCGCGGTGGTCTGGCCCTCGACGGTGGCGTTCATGGCGAGGATCACCTCGCGCGCGCCGCCCGCGGCGACGCCCCGCACGAGTGCATCGATGTGCAGATCCTCGGGCCCGATGCCGTCGAGCGCCGAGAGCGTGCCGCCCAGCACGTGATAGCGCCCGCGATAGGCGCTGGAACGCTCGATGGCCCAGAGGTCGGCGACGTCCTCGACGACGCAGACGAGGCCGACATCGCGCTTCGGGTCGCGGCAGATGCTGCAGGGGTCGGCGGTGTCGAGATTGCCGCAAGCCGAGCAGGCGCGAATGCGCTGCGCCGCGTCGGCCAGCGCCGATGCCAGGGGCTCCATCAGCGACTCGCGACGCTTGAGGAGGTAGAGCGCGGCACGCCGGGCCGAACGCGGCCCGAGGCCGGGGAGCTTGGCAAGGAGCTGAACGAGACGATCGATGTCGCTCAAAACGGCAGCTTCATCCCCGGCGGCAGCTTGAGACCGCCGGTAAGCTTGCTCATCTCCTCGGCGACATGGCTCTCGACGCGCTGCTTGGCGTCATTGAAGGCGGCGAGGACGAGGTCTTCCAATACCTCGATCTCGTTAGGGTCGGCGAGCGACTTGTCGATCTTGATCTTGCGCACATCGCCCTTGCCGGTGAGCGTGACTTGCACCAGGCCGCCGCCGGCGGCGCCGGTCATCTCCACCTGATCGAGGCGCGCCTGCATCTCGGCCATCTTGGCCTGCATCTCCTGCGCCTGCTTCATCATCTGGCCGAAATTCTTCATCGCAACTCGTCTCCTTCGCTGCGCTCCTCGGCGCTGTCGGGCGGCTCGGCCTCGGCGGCGGGCTCGGGCGCGCCGAGCTCGCGCACCGCCTCGATGCGCGCGCCGGGAAAGGTCTCCAGGACCGCCCGGACCAACGGATGCTGCGCCGCCTCGTTCCGAAGAGAGAGGGCGCGCGCCTCGCCCTGCTCGCGCAAGGTCGGCGCGCCTTCCTCGCCGGATATGCTCACCACCCAGCGCGCTCCCGTCCATTCGCCGAGCAGCTTGCCCAGCCGGTTGGCGAGATCGCGCGGCGCCCCGATCGCAGGGCGGAATTCGATGCGCCCAGGCTCGAAATGCACGAGATGGACGTGGCCGTAGAGGTGCGAGCGCAGCAGCGCCTCGCGATGCTTATCGAATAACTCGACCACCTCGAGGAAGCTCTGCGGCTGCGGCAGCGTCAGCGCCGCCTCGCTCTCCTCGCGCACAGCGAGACGCGGCGCGGCGCTCGATCCGCCATCGCCGGACAGGCCGAGCCGCGGTCCGCCATTGGTGCCGGCGACGGGAGCCGGCGCGGCTGAGCTGGACGTCGCAACGCGCGGCGCGGCCGCGCTCGCGCCGGAGGCGTCGCGGCTGCCGCTCAGTTGCTTGACGAGATCGGCCGGTGCCGGGAGATCGGCGACATAGGCGAGCCGCACCAGCACCATCTCCGCCGCCTGCAGCGGCGACGGTGCCGTCTGCGCCTCGGCGATGCCCTTCAAGAGCATCTGCCAGGCGCGCGCCAACACCGGCGTACCGAGCTTCTGCGCCAGATCGAGCCCGCGAGCGCGGTCCCCCTCGAGCGCCGGGTCTTCCTCGCCGGCGCTCGGCACGATCTTGAGCCGCGTCAGGAAATGCACGAACTCAAGCAGATCCTGCAGAACCATCACCGGATCGGCGCCGCCCTCATAAAGCGCCGCCATGCGCCGCAGCGCGTCGGGTGCATCGCCCTTGAGCACCGCCTCGAGCACGTCGAAGACGAGGCCGCGGTCGGCGACGCCGAGCATCTCGCGCACGGCGCTTTCGCCGATGGCGCCGCCGCCCAGCGCGATCGCCTGATCGAGCAGCGACAGCCCGTCGCGCACCGAGCCGTCGGCGGCGCGCGCGATGAGCGCGATTGCCGCCGGCTCGGCATTCACGCCTTCCGCCGCGGCGATCCTGGCGTAATGCTCGACCAGAAGCTCCACCGGCACGCGGCGCAGCGAGAATCGCTGGCAGCGCGACAGCACGGTGATCGGCACCTTGTGGATCTCGGTCGTCGCGAAGATGAATTTGACGTCGGCGGGCGGCTCCTCGAGCGTCTTCAACAGCGCATTGAAGGCGTTCTTCGAGAGCATATGCACTTCGTCGATGATGTAGATCTTGAAGCGGGCGGCGACCGGTTTGTAGCGGACGCCGTCGGTCAGCTCGCGGATGTCGTCGACACCGGTGCGCGACGCGGCGTCCATCTCCATGACGTCGACATGGCGGTCCTCGGCGATGGCGCGGCACGGATCGCACTGGCCGCACGGGCTGATGGTCGGCATGCCCTTGCCGTCGGGCCCGACACAGTTGAGCGCGCGCGCGAGGATGCGAGCGGTCGTGGTCTTGCCGACGCCGCGCACCCCCGTGAGGATGAAGGCATGCGCGATGCGGCCGGTGGCGATGGCGTTGGTGAGTGTGCGCACCATCGCCTCCTGCCCGATCAGCTCGGCGAACGTGCTCGGCCGGTATTTGCGCGCGAGCACGCGATAGGCGGCGCCCGGCTCAGTCACGGCGAATCATGGGGATTGCGACGGCGCATCGGCGTGGTCATCCGGGGCGGTCTCCTGGCGGAGCGCTGGCCTCCCCTTCCACGGCGCAGCGGCTTCTGAGATGAGGTGGGAGACCGGACAACGACCCAGGTCGAAACTCGTTACGGCTGCTTCCTTCCGGACCTGACCGGGTTGGCGAGGGACCTGTCCGCCGCCAGCCTCCCACCGCACTATATCAGGTCCGCCCCGCGCCGGGGCAAGGCCGATCGGCGCCGGTTCAATCCAGCATCATGCCGTGAACTCCCGAGGGCGCGGGCGCCGCATCCTTCAACCGCGGGGCGTGGAATGCAAGGTCCCTCCGCTTGCCCCGCGCCCTCCGCCTGTGCCACTCTCCGCCCGCTGATGAAAGAGCCCAATTTCTACGCTGCCGGCGGCTTGGACCGCGTCGGGCACCGCCGCAAGGATGCGGCTTGGATCGCCGAGCGCCTCGCTCACCCGTCAAGCCGTTTCGTCCCCGTCTGGCGCAGCCAGAACCTCATCGTAACCAGCGACGGCGCGGTGCCGCGGGCGGCATTCCTGGCGCGTCACGAGATCGGCGCAGAGGGCGAGACGGCACTGCTCGGCATCGTCGGCGAATGCGCCTATTTCGCGGTCGATCTCTCGCACATCGAGGCGCCGCTCGAGGCGCTGCGCCCGGCCGGCGCGCTCGAATTCACCGACCTGCGCCGCGTGGGGCCGCTACTGGCGCGGCATGAGGGCTCGCTCCTCGCCTATGCGCGAGGCATCGCCCATTGGCACATGCGACATCGCTTCTGCGCGGTGTGCGGCACCGCCAGCGTCAGCGAGGAGGGCGGGCATGTACGCCGCTGCACCAATCCCGCCTGCAAGGCGCAGAATTTTCCGCGCACCGACCCGGCGGTGATCATGCTGGTCCATGACGGTGATCGCTGCCTCTTGGGGCGCCAGCGCATCTGGCCGCCGGGAATGCACTCGACCCTGGCCGGCTTTGTCGAGCCGGGCGAGAGCCTGGAGGAAGCGGTGGAACGCGAGGTCTATGAGGAGACCAGCATCCTCGTCGATCACGTCACGTACCATTCCTCGCAGCCCTGGCCGTTCCCGTCCTCGATCATGCTCGGCTTTCACGCGCAGGCGCGCAGCACCGAGATCCGCGTCGATCAGAGCGAGCTTGAGGACGCGCGCTGGTACGACCGCGCCTTCATCCTGTCGCACCAGGACGACGACCATTTCCGCATGCCGCGCCGCGACTCGATCGCGCGACGCCTCATCGAGGATTGGCTCAGGCGCTGAAGGCTGCTATCTCCACCAATCGCCGGCGGCGATGGCGAAGTTCAGGTTCTGCGCGCCGTTGATCGAGGCGAGCGTGGTGATGCCGACGAGATTGCCGCGCTCGTCGAAGAGGCCGCCGCCCGAGGAGCCCGGCGAGAGCGGGGCCGAAGTCTGCACCAGATTGCGGGCGGGTTCGCGGCGGATACCGGAAACCAGCCCTTCGCTGAGCGTGAGCTCGAGCGAGAGCGGCGCGCCGATGGCGAAGACGCGCTCGCCGACGGCGAGGCTGTCGAGGGTGCGCACCCCGCCGATCGGCGTCAGCACGATGTCGGTCTTGATGACGCAGCGATCGGTGTCGTCGTCGGCGGCGACGAGCTTTGCCCTCGCACGCCGGCCCTCATGGACGAGCTTGATGAGCGGACGATCCATCACGACATGGCAATTGGTGAGCAGCAGGTGCTCCGACACCGCGACCGCGGAGCCCTGCATGATGTCGCGATCGCGCGCGTCGGACACCGAACGGCTGGCCAGGACGATAAAGACGGAGCGCTGAACCCTTTTGAACAGCTCGGCCGCCGAGAGCGCCTTCTGGCCAATATGGTCGGGACGGTGAGAGAGCGTGGCCCGCGGCGGCAGCAGCTTGACCGTTGCGACCCGCGTCGGCGGCGGTTCGTCCGTATCGTCCTCGGTGAAAACCTTCCCGAAGTTTGGCGCCAGCTCATCCTCGATCGCCTGCTTGCCGGGCGGCGCCGGCGCGGCCATCGCCTTGCGCAAGCAGTCGTTGTAGGGCGCGATGCCTTCGCTGATGAGGTAGCTGCAGGTGCGGGCGATGGCGCGGTTGCGCGACGGCGACAGACCCGACCGATCGGGCGTGGGGTGATCGTGCAGCGACGCTATCTGCTTCGCGACGCAGCTGTTGAACGAGCCGACGCCCTGCTTCAGCGCGGTCGCGCACGCATCATTGATGATGGCGTTCTCTTCGTAGGAAAGCTTCGACCGGTCGGCGCCATCGGCAGCCCATGCCGCATCGCACAGCGCCAGCAAAGCCGCGATCGCCAGCATTTTATGCATCGCCGTGACCCTGGAGAGTGTTGCCATAGAAAAGCCGCACACTCTCGCAGACCGCGGTTGCCGGAACGTTAAGCCGCCGCTTGGTTAATCTGCGCCACGCGGGCGACGCGCTCAGTCGTTGTCGCTTTGCGTCGCGGCGTGGCGAAAGGGGTGGCCGGGATAAGTCCCGAGGATCTTCACCTCGCGCGAGAAGAAGCGCAGCTCGTCGAGCGCGAGCTTGACCGGCCGATCGTCAGGATGCCCCTCGACATCGGCATAGAATTGCGTCGCGGTAAAGCGACCGCCGAGCATGTAGCTCTCGAGTTTGGTCATATTGACGCCATTGGTGGCGAAGCCGCCCAGCGCCTTGTAGAGCGACGCCGGCACGTTGCGCACGCGAAACACGAACGTGGTGACGACGAGAGTGCCGTCATGCGGCGCGGGCTTGGCCTCGCGCGCCATGACGAGAAACCGCGTGGTGTTGTGATCGGCGTCCTCGATGCCCGCCTTGAGCGTCACGAGGCCATAGATCTCGCCGGCGAGCTCGGAGGCGATCGCCGCCTCGCTCTTGTCGCCGTGCTCAGCCACCTCGGCGGCCGCGCCGGCAGTATCCGCGGCCACCACCGCCTTCAGACCCAGCTCGCGGATCAGCACGCGGCACTGCGAGAGCGCATGGACATGGCTCTTCACCCGTTTGAGACCCTTGAGCGTGGCGCCTTTGGGCGCCAGCAGGCAGTGGCTGACGCGCTGGAAATGCTCGGCGACGATGTGCAGCTCGGAATCCGGCAGCAGATGATGGATGTCCGCGACGCGACCCGCCACCGAGTTCTCGATGGGCAGCATGGCGAGAGCGGCCCGGCCCTCGCGCACCGCGACGATCACGTCCTCGAAGCCGGCGCAGGGCAGCGTCGTCAGCTGCGGGAAGACCTGGCGGCAGGCGAGGTCGGAATACGCCCCAGGCGCGCCCTGGAAGGCGATGAGGCCGGCCCGATCCGAGGCAGAAGTCATGAGCGACCGCTGGCGGCGCCCGCTGCGGCGAGGAGGTCGCGGGCGCGGGCAAGGTCGGCCGGAGTATTGACCTCGAAGGGAACGCTGTCAACGAGTGCCACGTCGATGCGCATGCCGGCGACGAGCGCGCGCAGCTGCTCGAGGCTCTCGCGCTGCTCCAGCACCGCCGGCGGCAGCGCGACGAAGCGCTCCAGCGCCGCACGACGATACGCATAGAGGCCGATATGGTGGTAATGCTCGCCCGCGCCATGCGGCACGGGCAACCGACTGAAATAGAGTGCGCGGGCGATGCGCTGCCCGGGCGCGAAGCCCGCCGCGGCCTTGACCGTATTCGGGTCGTCGCGCTGTGCCGCGCCGCGGATCGGCGCCACCAGCGTGGCGATGTCGACCGCGGCATCGGCGAGCGGCGCGAGCGCGGCGCGGATGGCGCCGGGATCGATGACCGGCAGGTCGCCCTGCAGGTTGACGACCACGTCGTACCGCTGTTCTGGATCGAGGGCGGCTATCGCCTCGTGAATGCGGTCGGAGCCCGAGGGGTGGTCGGGCCGCGTCAGCACCGCGCGGCCGCCGGCGCGCTCCACCGCGTCCTTGATCTCGGACTCGGCGCAGGCGACCACCACCGGCCCGATCTCCGCCGCCTCGGCCCGGCGCAGCACATGCACGATCATCGCCACGCCGGCAATGTCCGCCAGCGGCTTTCCCGGCAGGCGGGTCGACGCCAGGCGGGCGGGAATGACGACGATCGGTCGGAAGGATGGCGGAACATTGGTCACGGCGGCCCTCGTAAAAACCCGACCCCGGCGGTGGCGCGTCCAGCGGCAAATTGCGGCGTTATGCCGCACGGAGACCGGGGCGGCGTGCGCGACGGTCGCGCTATTGTCCCGCCGCTTCAATCATATTTCGTTTGAGTTGTCAGCGAAAATTGGCTTTTCTCCGGCCGCTCTGACCGCCGGCCCTGCTCAAAAATGCCGAGGATAGGTGAATGTCCTTCGAGATGAACAAGTTCGCCGGGGCGCTTCTCGGCGCCATGATCCTGGCGATGGTGTCCGGCATTGTGGCCCACATGCTGGTGCATCCGAAGCCGCTGGAGAAGCCGGCCTACATCGTCGCCGGCGCGGAACCGGCCCCGCAGAAGGGCGGCGAACAGAAAGCGGGACCCGAGCCGATCACCCCGCTGCTCGCCGCTGCCAGCGTCGACGCCGGCAAGGAGCAGGCAAAGAAATGCGCGGCCTGCCACACCTTCGAGAAGGGCGGGCCGAACCGCATCGGGCCGAACCTCTACAACGTCCTGGGCGAGCCCATCGCCGAGGACCGCAACGGCTACCAGTTCTCGCCGGCGCTCACGGCGCATAAGGGCCAGAAATGGGGGATCGATGAGCTCAACCAATGGCTCTGGAACCCGCAGTCCTTCGCCAAAGGCACCAAGATGACCTTTGCCGGCCTACCAAAGGGGAAGGACCGCGCCGATATCGTCGCCTATCTCAATTCGCTGAGCGACAGCCCGAAGCCGCTGGCGACCCTTGCCACCGGCAAGTGACGCCGGCGAGGCGCGGCATGACGGAACCGGTCACCGCCGCCCATCTTGCTCTTGCCGAGTCTCTCGCTGATGCCGCCGGCGCCGTGGTGCGGCGCTATTTCCGCCAGAAGATTGCCGTCGATGATAAGAGCGACCTGACGCCGGTCACGGTCGCCGACCGCGAGGCCGAGGCGACGATGCGCCGGCTCATCGAGGAGCGCTTCCCCACGCATGGCATCATCGGCGAGGAGCATGGCCGGCTTCGAGCCGATGCCGAGCATGCTTGGGTGCTCGACCCGATCGACGGCACCAAATCCTTCATCAGCGGCATCCCCCTCTTCGGCACGCTCATCGCCCTGACCCATCGCGGCCGGCCGGTGCTCGGCGTCATCGACCAGCCGATCCTGCGCGAGCGCTGGCTCGGCGCGGTCGGCCGCGCTTCCACGCTCAACGGCGCGCCGGTGCGCACGCGGCCGTGCCCCTCGCTCGCGGCGGCCACGCTGTTTTGCACGGCGCCTGACGCGATGTTTCGCGGCGACGAGGCCGATGGCTTCGCGCGGCTGCGCAGCGCGGTGAAGCTCGCCCGCAGCGGCGCCGATTGCTATGCCTACGCGCAGCTGGCGAGCGGGTTCATCGACCTCGTCGTCGAGGCCGGGCTCAAGCCCTACGATTACTGCGCGCTGGTGCCGGTGATCGAGGGCGCCGGCGGCGTCATCACCGACTGGCAGGGCCGCGCCCTCGATTTGCGCTCGGACGGCCGCGTCGTCGCTGCCGGTGATGCCAAGCTCGCCCCCGCCGCGCGTGCTAAACTTGCCGATGGCGGTTGAATAAGTCCTGATCCGGATCGTGCTGCCGCGGCCGCCCGTTTCCTCTAGACTGGCCGCCCATTGACGACCGAACCAAAACGCCCGCCGAGGATCCGCCATGCGTGCCGTCGCCCTTGCCCTCACGACGCTCTTAGCGCTCGCTCCCGCTGCCGCCGTTGACGCAGCGGAGGGCGTCAGCAAGAGCCACGCGCTGTCGCTGTTCGGCGACATCAAATACGGTGCCGACTTCAGCCATTTCGACTACGTCAATCCGGACGCGCCCAAGGGCGGCACTGTGCGCTATTCGGCGATCGGCACTTTCGACAATCTCAATCCCTTCATCCTCAAGGGCAGTCCGGCGGCGGGCAGCACCGACCCCTTCGACACATTGATGGTGCGCTCCGACGACGAGCCCGGCTCCGAATACGGCCTCGTCGCCGAAAGCGTCGAGATTCCCGCCGATCGCCGCTGGGTCCAGTACAATTTGCGCAAGGAAGCGCGCTTCCAGGACGGCACCGCCATCACGCCCGAAGATGTGATCTGGACGCTCGAGACGCTCAAGGCCAAGGGCCATCCGCGCTACCGTCTTTACTACGCCGACGTCGTCAAAGCGGAGAAGGTCGGTGAGCACGGCGTCAAATTCAGCTTCCGCGGCGGCGACAATCGCGAGCTCCCTCATATCGTCGGCGAAATGCCGGTGCTGTCGAGGAAGTACTGGGAGGGCCGCGAGTTCGACAAGACGACGCTCGAGCCGCCGCTCGGCAGCGGCCCCTACAAGATCGCGGCCTTCGAGGTCGGCCGCTCGGTGACGCTCCGCCGCGTCGACAACTATTGGGCCAAGGATTTGCCGGTCAACCGCGGGCGCTTCAATTTCGACACCATCCGCTACGACTATTATCGCGACGGGACCGTCGCGCTCGAGGCATTCAAGGCCGGACAATACGACATCCGCGCCGAGAATTCGGCGAAGAATTGGGCGACCGGCTATGACGGCCCGGCGCTGCGCGACAAGCTGTTCAAGATGGAGCAGATCCCGAACAAGGTGCCGACCGGCATGCAGGGGTTTGCCTTCAATACGCGGTCCGGCCATCCCTTCCAAGATCCCCGCGTCCGCCGTGCGCTGGGATATCTCTTCGATTTCGAATGGTCGAACAAGACGCTGTTCTTCGACGCCTACACGCGCACCAAGAGCTACTTCTCGAATTCCGATCTTGCCGCTTCCGGTCTGCCGACGCCCGAGGAGCTGGCGATATTGGAAAAGTACAAGGGCGAGATACCCGACGAGGTCTTCACCACGGCGTACGAGCCGCCGAAGACCGACGGCTCGGGTAACATTCGCGACAACATGCGCCAGGCGCTGCGCCTGCTGAAGGAGGCCGGCTGGTCGGTAAAGGGCGAGAAACTCGTCAACGACAAGACCGGCAAGCCGTTCGAATTCGAGTTTCTGCTGACCCAGCCCGAATTCGAGCGCATCGTCCTGCCCTTCGTGCAGAACGCGCAAAGGATCGGCATCAACGCCACCTTGCGCAAGGTCGATCCGGCACAATACGAGAACCGCATCAAGAGCTTCGACTACGACATGACGGTCGTCGTCGTCCCGGAGTCGCTGTCGCCCGGCAATGAGCAGCGCGAGTTCTGGGGATCGGCCGCGGCCGACGAGAACGGCAGCCCGAACTACATGGGCGTGAAGAGCAAGGCGATCGACGATCTGGTCGATCTCATCATCAACACGCCCGATCGCGCCAACCTCGTGACGCGCGTCCATGCGCTGGATCGCGTGCTTCTCCACAGCTACTACGTCATCCCGAATTGGCACATCACCTATTTCCGCATCGCTTCCTGGGACAAGTTCCAGCGGCCGAAGGTGACGCCGCCCTATTCGGCGGCGCTCGAAACCTGGTGGCTCGACCCGCAGCGCGAGCAGACGGTCGAGGCGAAGAAGGCGCAGGAGCCGAAGCAGTGACCGGCCGCGATTACGGCGGCATCGACCGGCCCGACCGATGATCGGCTACTTGATCCGCCGCATCCTGCTGATGATCCCGACATTGTTCGCCATCATCCTGGTGAACTTCGTCATCGTGCAGGCCGCGCCGGGTGGGCCGGTCGAGCAGCTGATCGCTCAGCTCAAGGGCACCGACACCGGCGCGCTCGGGCGCATAAGCGGCGGCGGCGGCGAAGTGCGCAGCAGCACCACCTCCGGCCAGGATCAGACGCGCGGCGCACGCGGCCTCGATCCGGAATTCATCGCTCAGCTCAACAAGCTCTATGGCTTCGACAAGCCGCCGGCCGAGCGCTTCTGGATCATGATCCGCAACTACCTCACCTTTGATTTCGGCACGAGCTTCTACCGCGACACGCCGGTGGTGAGCCTCATCCGGGAGAAGCTGCCGGTTTCGATCTCGCTGGGCCTGTGGGCGACGCTCATCAGCTATCTCGTCTCGATCCCGCTCGGCATTCGCAAAGCGGTGCGCGACGGCAGCAGCTTTGATGTTTGGACGAGCGCCGTCGTCATCCTCGGTTACGCCATTCCCGGTTTTCTTTTCGCCATCCTGCTCATCGTCCTCTTCGCCGGAGGCAGCTATCTCCATTGGTTTCCCCTGCGCGGGATCGTGTCGGACGATTGGGCGAGCTTTTCCTGGCCGCATCGCGTCGCCGATTACTTCTGGCACGTCGCCCTGCCGGTCCTATCGCTGCTGATCGGCAGCTTCGCCAGCTTGACGATGTTGACCAAGAACTCCTTCCTCGAGGAGATCAACAAGCATTACGTGGTCACGGCGCGCTCCAAGGGCTTGAGCGAGCGCCGGGTGCTTTACGGTCACGTCTTTCGCAATGCCATGCTGCTGGTGATCGCCGGCTTTCCCGCGGCGTTCATTTCCATCCTGTTCACCGGGGCCCTACTTGTCGAGGTGATATTTTCACTGGATGGCCTGGGATATCTCGGCTTTCAAGCGGCGATCGGACGCGACTATCCCATCATGTTCGGCACGCTCTATATCTACACGCTCATCGGGCTGATCATGACGCTCGTGCGCGACATTACTTATATGTTCGTCGATCCGCGCATCGATTTCGCGACGCGCCGCGCATGAGCACGCAAGCGACCGCGCTGCCACGGTCGAGCGAAAAGCTACTCGGCTGGCGCGTGACGCCGCTCACGCGCCGCCGTCTCGCGAATTTTCGCGCCAACCGCCGCGGCTTCTGGTCGCTGTGGATTTTTCTCGCGCTGTTCGTCGTGAGCCTGTTCGCGGAGTTTATTGCCAACGACCGACCCATCCTCGCTTCATATGAGGGGCGACTCTACTTTCCCGTCTTTGTCGACTATCCCGAGACAAGCTTCGGCGGCGAATTCCCGACGGCGGCCGACTACCGTGATCCCTATGTGCGCCAACACATTGCCGAGGACGGGTGGATGGTGTGGCCGCTGATCCCCTTCGGCTATGCGACGATAAACTACGACCTGCGAAAGCCGGCACCCTCGCCCCCTGACGCCGTCAACTGGCTCGGCACCGACGATCAGGGGCGCGACGTGCTTGCGCGACTCATCTATGGCTTCCGCATTTCCGTATTATTCGGCTTGGCGCTCACGATCGCGAGCTCGATCATCGGCGTCGCCGCGGGAGCGATCCAAGGCTATTACGGCGGTCTCACCGATCTGCTGTTTCAGCGCTTCATCGAAGTGTGGTCTGGCCTGCCGGTGCTCTACCTGCTCATCATCCTGTCGAGCATCGTCCAGCCGAATTTCTGGTGGCTGCTCGGCATCATGCTGCTGTTCTCGTGGATGTCGCTGGTCGATCTCGTGCGCGCCGAGTTCTTGCGCGCGCGCAATTTCGACTATGTGCGTGCCGCCCGTGCCTTGGGTGTGTCGAACCCGGTGATCATCTGGCGCCATGTGCTGCCCAACGCCATGGTGGCGACGCTGACCTTCCTGCCCTTCATCTTGAACGGCTCGATCACCACCCTGACCTCGCTCGACTTCCTGGGCTTCGGCTTGCCGCCCGGCTCACCATCGCTGGGCGAGCTGCTGGCGCAAGGCAAGAACAACCTGCAGGCGCCCTGGCTCGGCTTCGCTTCGTTCTTCGTGCTGGCGATCATGCTGAGCCTCCTCATCTTCATCGGCGAGGCCGTGCGCGATGCGTTCGATCCGCGGAAAGTGAAATGACCGCGCTGCTGTCGGTCCGCGACCTTCACGTCACTTTCGCCGTGCCGGGCGGCGCCGTCGAGGCGGTGAAAGGCGTCTCCTTCGACCTCGATCGCGGCGAGACGTTGGCGCTCGTCGGCGAGTCCGGCTCCGGCAAGTCGGTGACGGCGTTGTCAATCCTGCAGCTTCTGCCGTATCCCGCCGCCAGCCATGGTCGCTCCAGCCGTATCCGCTTCGACGGTCATGAGCTCGTCGGCGCGCCGGCCGCGGTGATGCGCGACATCCGCGGCGATCGCGTCGCCATGGTGTTCCAGGAGCCGATGACCTCGCTCAATCCGCTCCACACGATCGAGAAGCAGCTCACGGAGACGCTGTTCCTGCACAAGCACATGCGCGGGCCTGAAGCGCGTGCGCGGGCGGTGGAGCTGTTGCACCTCGTCGGGCTGGCCGAGGCGGAGAAGCGGCTCGACGCTTATCCGCATCAGCTCTCGGGCGGCCAGAGGCAGCGCGTGATGATCGCCATGGCGCTCGCCAACGAGCCGGACATCCTCATCGCCGACGAGCCGACCACCGCACTCGACGTCACCATCCAGGCGCAGATCCTGAAGCTGCTGAAGAGTCTTCAGGCGCGCTTCGGCATGGCGCTGCTCCTCATCACGCATGACCTCACCATCGTGCGCAAGATGGCGGACCGCGTCTGCGTGATGACCAAGGGCGAAGTCGTCGAGGCCGGGTCGGTCGCCGATGTCTTCTCTCATCCGCGCCACGGCTACACCCGCCATCTCCTGGCGGCGGAGCCCAAGGGCAAGCCGCTCGCCATCCTGCCGCCGCCACCCGTCATCGTCGAAGGCGAGCGCCTCAAGGTGTGGTTCCCGATCCGCGGCGGCGTGTTCCGCCGCACCACGGGTCATGTGAAAGCGGTCGACGGCATCGACTTCCGCCTGCGCGCGGGCGAGACGCTGGGCGTCGTCGGCGAGAGCGGCTCGGGCAAGACCACGCTGGGGCTTGCCGTCCTCCGCCTGCTCGCCAGCGAGGGCGCCATCAAATACGATGGCCGCCGTCTCGATGGCCTCGCCGAGCGCCAGATGCGCCCGCTGCGGCGCGAGTTGCAGATCGTCTTCCAGGATCCGTTCTCCAGCCTGTCGCCACGCCTCTCCATCGGCCAGATCGTCGAGGAAGGCCTCAAGGTGCACGGCATCGGCGGCAGTGCCGCGGAGCGCCGCACGCTCATCCACGCCGCGCTGGTCGAAGTAGGCCTCGACCCGGAGGCGGCCGATCGCTATCCGCACGAATTCTCCGGCGGCCAGCGCCAGCGCGTCGCCATCGCCCGCGCACTCGTGCTGAAGCCGCGCTTCGTCGTCCTCGACGAGCCGACTTCGGCCCTCGACATGTCCGTGCAGGCGCAGGTGGTCGACCTCTTGCGCGAGTTGCAGGCGCGCCACAAGCTGGCCTACCTCTTCATCAGCCACGACCTGCGCGTGGTGCGTGCGCTTGCGCACGAGGTCATGGTGATGAAGGACGGCAAGGTCGTCGAGCGCGGCCCGGCGGCGCAGCTCTTCGAAGCGCCGCGCGACCCTTATACCCGCGCCCTCATGGCCGCCGCCTTCGATCTCGAAGTGGTCGAGAGCGCGGCGACGGCGCAATAGGACGGGCGATGGCGCTGCTCTTCCAGTCCTCGATCGACTCGGCGGAGCGCTGGAGCGCCGAGCTGCACCGGCTCCTGCCCGATCTCGAGATCCGCGTCTGGCCGCAGATCGGCAATGCCGGCGAGATCGACGTGGCGCTGGTATGGCGGCCGCCCGCCGGGTTGCTCGCCTCCCTGCCCAATCTGAAGCTGATCGCCGCCCTGGGCGCCGGGGTTGACCACGTCCTCGGCGACCCGCTTCTCCCCGCGGGCGTACCGGTCATGCGCCTGATCGATCCCTACATGACCGCGGCCATGAGCGAGTATGTGCAGCTCCAGGTCCTGCGTCTGCACCGCCAGGACCCGGTCTATCTCGCGCAGCAGCGCGAGCGCGTCTGGCGCGCGTGGCCGCAGCCCAACGCGGCCGGGCGCCGCGTCGGCGTGCTCGGCATGGGCGAACTCGGCCGCGACGCCGCGCTCAAGCTGAGCGTGCTCGGCTTCGACGTCGCGGGCTGGAGCCGGACCGAGCGGCGGCTGCCGGGGATCGCCTGCTTCCACGCCGCCGAGGGCTTGCGGGCACTGCTGGCGCGCAGCGAGATCCTCGTCTGTCTGCTGCCGCTCACCCCGGCGACCGAGGGCATCCTCGATGCGCGGCTGTTCGCCGGCCTGCCGCGCGGCG
>DASWFH010000489.1:0-4968 GCA_036394355.1 Allostellaceae bacterium
GGGCTATGCCGCCGCCATCACCAATCCGCGCGTGCTGCACGCCATCGCCGCCGGCCAGTTCGGCGCGATCGCCATCTGCTTCGTCGAATGGTCGGGGCCGGAGGAGCAGCAGGTGATCGCCGATTGGACGGTGATCCGCGATGGCGAGAGCGCCGCCTCCTTCGCGGCAACGCTGCTCGCCACGCCGCGCGCTTTCGTCGGCCGCACCGCCATCAGCGCCGCGCTCGATTTCAGCCGCGCCTACTTGTCGAAGGTCGGCGCCACCGCCGACCGGCGCATCATCGACGTGTCCGGCGACGGCACCAACAACTCCGGCCGCTCGGTGCGCGACGCCCGCGACGAGGCGGTGGCGGCAGGCGTCACCGTCAACGGCCTCGCCATCATCAATGAGCATCCCAACCCGGGCTATTTCGCGCACACCCAGCCGCCGGAGGGCCTGCCCGAATACTACCGGCAGAACGTCGTCGGCGGCCCCGGCTCCTTCCTGATGGTGGTGCAGGATTTCAACACGTTCGGCGAGGCCATCACCAACAAGCTGATCAACGAGATCGCCGGGTCTGCGCCGCCAACCCGCGCCGCTGCGCTCGAGCGCTAGCGATTCGACCGCGGTGGCGCCGGCTCGTCCTTGATGGGATTGCTGAGGATGCCGATGCTCTCGATGGCGATCTCGATCGTGTCGCCCTCTTTCATCCACACCGGCGGGTTGCGGGCATAGCCGACCCCGGCCGGCGTGCCCATCACCAGGAGGTCGCCGGGCTGGAGCGTCACGCATTCGGAGAGCAGCGCCACGGTCTCCGCCACCGGGAAGATCATATCGCTGGTGTTGGCCTTCTGCATGACGCGGCCGTTGAGGCGGGATTCGATGGCGAGGCCGGCGGCGCCCGGCGGCAGCTCGTCCGCCGTCACGAACCACGGCCCGAAACCGCCGGTGCGCTCGAAATTCTTGCCGATGGTCCATTGCGAGGTCTTGCGCTGATAGTCGCGGATCGACCCGTCATTGAAGCAGGAATAGCCCGCGATATAGTTCAGTGCCTGGTCCACCGGCACGTGCCGCGCGGTGCGGCCGACCACCGCGACCAGCTCCGCCTCGTAATCGAGCTTGGTCGAGGCGCGCGGCCGCCAGATCGCCTCGCCATGCGCCACCAGCGATGTGCCGCAGCGCAGAAAGAGGCTTGGATATTCGGGCTTGGCATGCCCTCCCTCGGCGGCATGGTCGACGTAATTGAGGCCGAGGCAAACGATCTTGCCGGCATTCTCGATCGGCAGCCGGAAGCGCATGCCGGCGAGCGGCCGTCGGGCATCGGCACCGGCGCGGCGCGCAGCCTCGCCGGCCGCGGCGAAGGCGGCGTCGCCCGCCCGGATCATGCCGAGCAGGTCGCGCGGCAGGTCGGGCGCGGCGCGCGCCAGATCGATCACGGCCTCGCCTTGCAGGACGCCGAGCCTTGCCTTGCCGCTATCGTCGAACGCCACCAACCGCATGGCCGCCTCCTCGCATGGAACAAAGCTCGCCGGCGGCCGGACCTGCGCCGAGATCCTAACTGGCGGGAGCGGGGGAATTGAGCATATGATAACGCCAACAAGATGAAAACCGGGAGGGATTGCAGATGATTAAGAGCCTGAAGCGAGCTCTCGTCCTGGCCGCGGCTGCGGCGCTTCTCGCGGCGCCCGCAACGCGGCCGGCCGGCGCCGCCGAGCCGATCCGGATCGGCTTCGGCATGGCGCTGACCGGCGGGCTTGCCGCCAACGGCAAGTCGGCGCTGGTCGCGATGCAGATCTGGCGCGACGACATTAATGCCAAGGGCGGGCTGCTCGGCCGGCCTGTCGAGCTGATCTTCTATGACGACCAGAGCAATCCCTCGACCGTGCCGGGCATCTACACCAAGCTTCTGGATGTCGACAAGGTGGACCTCGTGGTCGGCGGCTACGCCACGAACATGATCGCGCCGGCCATGCCGGTGGTGCTCCAGCACAACATGGCCTTCATCAGCCTGCTGGGCCTCGCGGTGAACAGCGAGTTCCACTACCCGAAATACTTCGCGATGATTCCGACCGGCCCCGAGCCGAAGCCGGCCTTCTCGAAGGGCTTCTTCGAGGTTGCGGCGGCGCAGGAGCCGAAGCCCAAGACCATCGCGATCGTCGGTGCCGACGCCGAATTCGCCCGCAACGCCGCGGACGGCGCGCGCCAGAACGCCAAGGCGGCAGGGCTGCAGATCGTCTATGACAAGACCTATCCCCCCTCGAGCGTGGATTATACGCCGATCGTCCGCGCCATCCAGGCGACCGATCCCGACATCCTCTATGTCGCCTCCTACCCGCCGGATTCCGCCGGCATGGTACGCGCTATCAACGAGATCGGCCTCAACACCAAGCTGTGCTGCGGCGGCATGGTCGGGCTGCAATCGGCGGCGCTCAAGACACAGCTCGGGCCGCTGCTCAACGGCATGGTCAATTACGACTTCTGGCTGCCGGCGCCGACCATGCAGTTCCCGGGCATCATGGAGCTGTTGAAGAAGTACCAGGCGAAAGCGCCCGGTGAGGGTGTCGATCCGCTCGGCTACTACATGCCGCCCTATGCCTACGCCTATCTGCAAGTGCTGGGCGAGGCGGTCGAGGGCACCAAGGGCCTCGATCAGGATAAGCTCGCCGCCTACATGCATGACCACACCTTCAAGACCGTGGCCGGCGATATCAAGTTCGGCGAGAACGGCGAGTGGGCGCAGGCGCGCGTGCTCCAGATCCAATTCCAGGGCGTCAAGGGCAACGACGTCGAGCAGTTCAAGAACCCGGACACCCAGGTGATCGTCGCACCGCAGCAATATGTGTCGGGCAAGGTGAGATACCCCTACGCCGACGCAAAGAAGTGACGCCAAACGATCATGCCCGGCTCGATCCCGGCCGGCGTGAGCGCTCCCGACATTCGCGGAGGAAACAAGCGATGATGCGCGCGCTCTGTCTCGCTCTCATTCTGTTCGCCGCCGCCGCGATTCCACCCGCCATCGCCCAGGCGCCGAAGCGCCTCGAGCTCATCGTCTTCGCCGGCGGCTTCAACTGGCCGATCTGGGCGGCGCAGAAGCAGGGGTATTTCGCGCAGAACGGTGTCGAGGTCCATCTGACGCCGACGCCCGGCTCGGAGTTCCAGCTGAAGAGCCTCATCGAGGGCAAGTTCGATCTCGGCATGACCGCGATCGACAACGTCATCGCCTACCAGGAGGGGCAGGGCGAGGCGCAGGTGGAGGTCAAGCCCGAGCTCTTCGCCTTCATGGGCGGCGATGATGGCTTTCTCCGGCTCGTCACAGTGCCGGAAGTCAAGACCTATGCCGCGCTCAAGGGCAAGGAGCTGACCGTCGACGCGCGTACGACGGGCTATGCCTTCGTGCTCGAGAAGATGCTGCAGAAGGGCGGCCTCAAGGACGGCGACTACAACCTCGTCAAGGCCGGCGGCGTGCTGGCCCGGTTCGAGGATTTGATGCAGCAGAAGCACGCGGGCACGCTGCTGCTCTCGCCCTTCGAGGTGCCGGCGCAGGCGAAAGGCTTCACGCTGCTCGGCAGCGCCATCGACGTGCTCGGCCATTACCAGGGCTTGGTCGGTGCGGCGCGACGCAGCTGGGCCCGCGAGCATCAGCCCGAGCTGGTCGGGTTCATCCGCGGCTACGTCGCCGGGCTCGCCTGGCTTTACGATCGCAACAACAAGGAGGCGGCGATCACGCTCTTCCGCGCCAATCTGCCGAACATGTCGCCGGAGCTCGCGGCGAAATCCTACGACATCCTGCTCGCGTCCAAGGGCGGTTTTGCGCGCAAGGCGGAGATTGACATGAAGGGTGTGCGCACGGTGCTGGCCCTGCGCTCGGAATATGGCGAACCGAAGAAGGCTCTTGCCGATCCCGGCAAGTACATCGACCTGTCCTATTACAAGCAGGCGCTGGCGAAATAGGGCGGGGCTCGCGCCAACCGGTGCCGTCGGCAATGCAACCCTGGTGGTGCTGGTGCCACCCTGCGGATATCGCGCCGGTTGCCTCGCGCTGCGACCCAAGCCACACTGTCACGACCATGGCGGGATGGCGGCGGTGACGGACCAGTTCCTTGCCTCGCGGCGCGATCTTCTCAGGGGCGGCGGCGCGATCATCGTCAGCCTCGCCCTGGGCTCGGCGGGTTCGGCCTTGGCGCAAAACCCCGGCGGGGCCTCGCTCCGCAAGAGCCTCGACAAGGCCGATGTCGAGGCCTTCCTCGTCCTCCATCCCAACGGCACCGCGACCGTCTATAGCGGCAAGGTCGACCTCGGCACCGGCTTGCGCATCGCCATGCGCCAGTTCGTGGCGGAAGAGCTCGGCATCGGCGTCGACGCCATCATGCTCATAGAAGGCGACACGGCGCTCACGCCCGATCAAGGGCCGACCGCCGGCAGCACCGGCATCGCCCAAGGCGGAATGCAGATTCGCCGCGCCGCCGCGACGGCACGGCAGGCGCTGTTGCGGCTGGCGGCGGAGCGGATGCACGGTGCCGTCGAGGAGCTCGAGCTCGGCAATGGCGAGGTGCGCAACCGGCACGGCGCCGCGATCGATATCGGCGCGCTCATCGAGGACCGCAGCTTGCTGTTGAAGGTCGATCCGGCCGCGCCGCTCCGCCCGCCGGCGGAGCATCGCGTCATCGGCAAGAAGCTGCCGCGCCCGGATATACCAGCCAAGGTCGCTGGGCGCCACATCTTCGTCCACGATCTCACCGTGCCGGGCCTATGGCACGGACGCGTCGTGCGGCCGCCGGCGGTGGGCGCGCGGCTCGTCGCGGTCGACGAGCGCTCGATCGAGGGACTGCGCGGCGTGCGCATCGTGCGCATCCGCGACTTCATCGGCGTCGTCGCCGAGGATGAGTGGACGGCGATACGCGCGGCGCGGCAGCTCAAGCTCGAATGGACCGAAGCGGCGGCGTTGCCGGAGCAGGCGCATCTCTTCGAGGCCGTGCGGCGCGCTCCGG
>DASWFH010000490.1:0-1849 GCA_036394355.1 Allostellaceae bacterium
CGCGGCATCACGTTCTTGCCGAAGGAGGTGGCCGGTGCCAGCACGTGACTGTAGTTGGGCGCGAGCTTGACCACCAGGCTCGCCACATCTTCGGCCAGCGGGTGCTCGTAGGCCCTGTCCTCGGCGAGCAGCACCTTCGCCACGCAGGCAACCTTGGCCGCGGCGTCGGCGGCGGGCCGCGCGTTTGCTCCTGCCACCAGCACATGGAGCTCGCCGCCGATCGCGGCGGCGGCGGCGACGGCGTTGAGCGTCGCGCTCTTGAGCGTCTTGTTGTCGTGCTCGGCGAGGACGAGGAGGGCCATCAGATCACCCGCGCTTCATTCTTGAGCTTGTCGACGAGCTCCTGCGCCGAGGCGACCTTCTTGCCGCCCTGGCGCTTCGCCGGCTCCTCGACCTTGAGCGTGACAAGCCGCGGCGCGACATCGACCTGGAGCGCCTCGGGCGTCACCTGCTCGATCGGCTTTTTCTTCGCCTTCATGATGTTGGGGAGCGAGGCGTAGCGCGGCTCGTTGAGCCGCAGGTCGGTGGTCACCACCGCCGGCAGCTTCAGCTCGACCGTCTCGAGGCCGCCATCGATCTCGCGGGTCACCAGCGCCTTGCCGCCCTCGAGCTTGAGCTTCGAGGCGAAGGTGCCTTGCGACCAACCCAGCAGCGCCGCCAGCATCTGCCCGGTCTGGTTCGAATCATCGTCGATCGCCTGCTTGCCGAGGATGACAAGCTGCGGCTGCTCCTTGGCGACGATGGCCTTCAGCAGTTTCGCCACCGCCAGCGGCTGGAGCTCGGCGTCGCTCAGAACATGGATCCCGCGGTCGGCGCCCATGGCGAGGGCAGTGCGGATCGTCTCCTGGCACTGCTGGGGACCCATCGAGATGGCGACGATCTCGGTGGCGGCGCCGCTCTCCCTGAGCCGCACTGCCTCCTCGACCCCGATCTCGTCGAACGGGTTCATCGACATCTTGACGTTGGCCGTCTCGACCCCGGTCTTGTCGGGTTTGACGCGGATCTTGACGTTGAAATCGATCACTCGCTTGACGGCGACGAGGACTTTCATGGCGCGCCTTGATCAGGGCCGCTTTGTGCGGCGCGGCGGGGAATTGTGCACGTGCACAAAGCGAAGGCAAGTATTTCGTGTAACGTCAGCGTCATAAGCGAGCCGCGGCTCAGCGATTGGCTCCCGGGCGCCACAGCACGTCACGGGCGCCACGTTCATTGACCTGGCGACTCAATACAAACAGGTGATCGGACAGGCGGTTCAGATATTTGAGCGCCTCGGCATTGACCGTCTCGCCGACGGCAAGCTCGGCCACCAGGCGTTCCGCGCGCCGCACCACCGTCCGCGCGAGGTGGAGATGCGCGGCGCCGGCCGTGCCGCCCGGCAGCACGAAAGAGTCGAGCGGCGCCAGATCGGTGTTCCAGGCGTCGATCTCGCGCTCCAGCCGCTCGACCTGCGCCGGCTGGATGCGCAGGGCTTTGGCGCCCCGCGCGCCGCCTTCGGGCGTGCACAAATCCGCGCCGAGGTCGAACAAATCGTTCTGGATGCGCGCCAAGGCAGCATCGACCTCGCCCTCGGCGTGGAGCCGGGCCAGCCCGATCGCGGCGTTTGCCTCGTCGACCGTGCCGAAGGCGGCGACGCGCAGCGCCTGCTTGGGGGCGCGGCTGCCGTCGCCGAGCGACGTCTCGCCCTTGTCGCCCCCTCGCGTATAGATGCGCGTCAGCCGGACCATCGCTGCGCCTAGCGGCGGAACAGCAGCATGAAGAGGGCGAACAGCAGAAGCGCCAAGCCCTGGAGCAGGACGCGCGACTGCATCAGCTTTTGCGAGCGTCGCGGGTTGTTGCCGCGCGCCATGTT
>DASWFH010000491.1:0-12217 GCA_036394355.1 Allostellaceae bacterium
TCTGTCCGGATACGTGCAGACCTACGCCTATGAGTTCAACGACGAGAACGCGGCAGAGAATTTTCTGCCGCCGATCAGCATCCCCTATGGCGCGGCGCATGCCTCGGAGATCCAGTACCTTTTCACGCTGCCGCAATCGGTGCCGTTCACGCCGACGCAGCAGAAGCTGTCCGAGACGATGATCGCCTATTGGACGCAATTCGCCCGCAACGGCGATCCCAATACCTTCCGTCGCCATCATTTCCCCGAGCCGTTCTGGCCGCGCTTCGCCGCCAATGACGAGGACGAGGACATCCAGTCGCTGGCGCCGGCGGGGGCGCAGGTCGAATCCGACTTTGCGACGCGGCATCACTGCGCGTTCTGGGCCGCACACGGCATCTAGCGCCGGGAATGACGACGCCCTGCTCGTGCAGGGCGTCGCTCGCCGCGCGGCTTTCCCAAATGCATCGGGGAGCGGCTGATGCCGCTCCCCGACAGGTGTCTTTCACCTTGATCGCGTCTTATGGTCGATCAATCCGCCAGCCTCATTGCCGGCAGATCCGCCAGATCACGCCGGTTTTCGGAAGCTGCACGAGCGGGCCGTCGGCCGGGACCGTGAACTTCGCGGCCGCGTCGGACTGGCCGAAGTCGCGCACCGCGCCATAATCTACCACCCAGGCGCAGCCGTCGGGCCCGAACTTGACGTTGGTGGGACGGTTGAACGCGCGAAGCCCGTCCGGGAACGCTTGCTCGAAGGTGGTATTGTGAGCGAACCGCATGATCTTGAGCACCAGCGGGTCGTCCGGATCACTGAAGTTGATCAGCTTGATCTCATGCCCGGCCTCCGGTGCCGGGGGCGAGGCGTTCGAGGCCGAGAAGCCGAAGTCGCCCTCTAGGGCATACAAAGCCGCGCCGCGCTCGATCGGGCCACCGACAAAGGAATGTGGCACGAAGTCGATGCCGGTGAACGAAGAATCGGCCGCCTCGATCGCCAGCGGTGCCGTGATCTGCTGCGGCGGGAACGCCAGGACGTCCCGCATCGGACGATCCTCGCTCAGAATCTTCGCGAGGCTCGCCGCCGTGCACGTGCTGGGTAGATTCGCCGGGTCGGGGACGCAGAGATCATCGCCCGGCCCGCCGACCGGGTTATAGATCGCCTGGTTCGTCGGCAGGAAACCATAGCGATCCGGCCAGCCATGATAGTCCGGGGTGCCGTCGTCATTCTGCCGGGCCAGTTGCAGGTTATCAGGTGCGTTGTTCGAGGGCCGCGCGCCGCGCTCGTCGGCGCCGTCCTCGCCCACCAGCAGCCCGCCCTTCAGGACATGGTCCTCGGGCGCGAAGCGGATGGCATAGCCGTTCCGATAGCCCCATGAGAAGGGCTCGATCGTGTCCGCCGGGTTCTTCGCGTCGAGGCGGGCCCGCAGAATGGAGCCGTCGCAGACGCCGTGGTGTGCGGCGCTTTCGAAGGCCTTGACCGTCGCGCCCGGGCGTGTCGTGCCAAAGGGGGAGTAACCACTGGTCTTTACCCCGCCGCCCGAGTCGAACACGTTGTTGCTGAGCACGATGTCCTGGCAGGGGATGTCCTGCTGATTGGCCCCGCCGCCATTGTCGCGGCCGACGACGCCGCTGTTGGTGGTCGAGCCCTGCGACCAGTAGATAAACCCGCCCTTGAAGGCGAGCTGCTCGCTCGGATGATCGCCGGTCGGCAGTTGCGTGATGAAGGGCGCAACTGCCCCCGTGATCGGATTCACCGTGACGATGCGCGAGCTGTTGTTCTGCCCGTTATGCGCATGGGTTGCCTGATTAGAATCGCTGGCGAACAGCCGACCTCCCGCCAATCCATTCTCGAACGCGAGGTCCACCGCCGGACCATGCGGTTGGAAGACGTTGGTGCCGCCGGTCTCGGTCGTCGCATCCGTCGGCTTCCCGAGTGTGCGGAGCAGGGCTCCGTTCTGGTTGAAGACGAGAACGTCGGGGGTAAACGGGTTCGGGCCCAGCCCTTTCGTCTGCCAGAGCGCTTCGTCATTGCAGCGGCTGGGCAGCCCGTGCCCGGACTCCAGGATAAAGACCTCGAAGTTTTTCCCGCTGCCGAGGAAGGCGATCCCGGTCGGGAAATTCAGACCGGTCTTGAAGACCTCGACCTTGAATCCGGACGGCACGACGATGTCCTGGCCGCCGGACGGGTTGAACT
Organism: Allostellaceae bacterium; assembly: GCA_036394355.1. Lineage (GTDB taxonomy): Bacteria > Pseudomonadota > Alphaproteobacteria > ATCC43930 > CGMCC-115725 > DAHUYF01. The sequence goes on from DASWFH010000491.1 coordinate 2,171, forward strand.
GCACGTCCTCGCCTGGACAGAGCGGGTTTCCGACGGTCGCTGCGGTCGCCATCGCGGCCGGCAGCGTCGCCAACATTCCCTGCGCGAGGACGATGCTCAGCAGGTGTCGATTGGAAAATCGGACCATGTGATACCTCCTCCCATTGAGTTTGCTTTTAGAAATGCGCACCAACCGCCGCGACCAGGCATGCGAAGCCGGTTTCGCGACGACAAAGTCTTCCCCGTTGCACGGCGTTACCCGCGCATCACCAGTCCTGGATGTGGCTAGCTCGAAAAGCCGGCTCCGATTGATTCGGAGTCCTTAACGCGCCCAGTAGCCTTAAAACGCTAAACCCGCGATAGAAGCCGGTCAACGCCTAATTTGCGTGCAACGCTTGCCCTTTTGGGTAGCATCGTCGCGCACAGCTCGGCGTGACGCGCACATAGGAGTCGGGCGCCGTCGGCTATGTTACCTATGGCCACGCGCCCAAGCGTCTGCGCTCTCGGCTTATAGACAAGTGCGCCGAAACGGCAGAACGTGGCGAAATTCGCGAAAAGGCGCGACAAAACCGGCGCGGATGCGTCTCGGCGACCTATGGCTTTTTGCTACAGTTGCAACCGATCGTCATCCCGCCTCGGCTGACCTGTGCTACCCTTGCGCTCGCTGGTGACCTGTCTTGTCTTGCGGAAGGGGGCAAGATCATGCGCATGCACCTGAGCGATGTCTTTCGCGACGACAACGGCGTCACGGCCATCGAGTACGGCATGATCGCCGCGCTGATCGCGGTTGCGATCATCTTCGCGCTGACGTTTACGGGCCAGAATCTGAGCAGCACGTTCGCTAGCATCGGCAACGCGCTGCGAGGGGTGGTGCACGACTGAACCCGGTCACCGGCCGGCCGGTACGCGTCAGCTCGCCTTGACGCGCACATAAGAGCCGGGCGCGTCCTCGATCGGCGTGAGCTTGCCGTCGCCGGGCTGGCGCGCCTTGACCTCGCCGCCGGAATACTCGCTCACCCATTTCTCCCAGGTCGGCCACCACGAATCCTCGTGATACGCGGCGCTCTCAAGCCAGGCGTCGGGCGAAGGCGGCAGCTTGCCGTTCTCCCAATGGCCGTATTTGCGCTGGCCGGGCGGGTTGATGACGCCGGCGATGTGGCCGGAGGCGGCGAGCACGAATTTGACCGGGCCCTTGTAGATCTGCGTCGCGGCGTAGGTCGATTTCCACGGCGCGATGTGATCCTCGCGCGTCGACAGGAGGAAGCTCGGCACGCTGATCTTGGAGAGATCGATCGGCACGTTCAGGAGCGAGATGCCGCCGGGCACGACGAGCTTGTTATCCTGGTACATGTTGCGCAGATAGAAGCTGTGCATCGTCGCCGGCATGCGCGTCGAATCGCTGTTCCAGTAGAGCAGATCGAACGGGAACGGCTCCTTGCCGAGGAGGTAGTTGTTGACGACGAACGACCAGATGAGGTCGTTGGCGCGCAGCATGTTGAAGGTCGTCGCCATGTCCGAGCCTTCGAGATAGCCGTGGCCCTTCATCCGCTCCTCGAGCGAATGCAACTGGTCTTCGTCGATGAAGACGGAGAGTTCGCCCGGCTCGGCGAAGTCGGTGAGGGCGACGAAATATGTGGCGCTCTTGAAGCGGTCGTCGCCGTTATGCGCCATGTAAGCGAGCGTCGCCGCGAGCAGCGTGCCGCCCAGGCAATAGCCGATGACGTTGACCTCGCGCTCGCCGGTGGCCTGCTCGATGGCATCGAGCGCGGCGAAGGGACCTTCGAGCATATAGTCGTCGAAGCCTTTGCGCGCGAGGCGCTCGTCGGGATTGACCCACGACACGACAAACACGGTGTGGCCCTGGTCGACCGCCCATTTGATGAAGGAGTTTCCGGGCCGCAGATCGAGGATGTAGAACTTGTTGATCCAGGGCGGCATGATCAGCAGCGGCCGGCGCTTCACCGTCTCGGTCGTCGGCGAGTATTGGATGAGCTGCATCAGGTCGTTCTGGTAGACGACCTTGCCGGGCGTGACGGCGATGTTGTCGCCGACCTTGAAGGCATCCATGTCGGTCATCTTGATCATCAGCCGGCCCTTGCCGCGCTCGAGATCGTCGAGCATGTGCTTCAAGCCGTTGACCAGGTTCTCGCCGCCGCTCTCGATCGTCGTGCGCAGCACCTCGGGATTGGTCAGCACGAAATTCGAGGGCGCCATCGCGTCGACGAACTGGCGCGTATAGAAATCGACCTTCTTCGCCGTCTTGCCGTCGAGGCCGTCGACGTCCTTGACCGTCGTCTGCAGCCAGCGCGCGGTGAGGAGATAACTCTGCTTGATGAAGTCGAAGAGCGTGCTCTGGCTCCACGCGGCGTCCTTGAAGCGGCGGTCGCTCAGCGCCGGCTCGACCATGGGCTCGGCCTTGCCGCCGAGGAAACGCTCGGCGGTGCGCTGCCACAGCGTCATGTAATCCTGCCAGAGCGACATCTGCGCCTGGATGAGCTTCCCCGGATCGGCCATCATCCGTCGGGTCATCTCTAGGAAAGCATTGCCGATGTTGAGCGGGTCGGCCATGCCGACGCCCTCGCCGTTCTGGCGCGCGAGGAATTCCATCACCAGCCGCTGACTGCGCTCGGCGATCAAGGCCATGTTGCGCGACCACTCGACCGGGTCGGGAATCTTGATTTCGGGGTCTCCCGGATCTGCCATCTTTACCATCCCGCCGCGTCGGGGAAAGTGCGCCGCCCGCCCGTCTGGCGCCGTTTGCTGGTTGCCGTCCGGCAAGAGCCGATCTAATACACCAACAGGTAAGTATTTGCAGGGCTTATATAGGGAGCGACAATCCGTTAGCCCAGGGGAAGGCGAGGCGGCCATGGTGCTGCGCAGGATCAGTGGAGGGTGGGACAAGGCGGGCGACCGCGGCCGGGCCGTGGCCCTGGCATTGACGGCCGCCGTCGGGCTGGCGGCATGCTCGTCGACCCCCAAATACGTCAATCCCGTCGAGCTCTACCGCAGCGCCGCGGGCTTCACCCTCAACGACGATACGACCGGCGAGCGCAACGCGCAGAACCTCGAGGCCGGGCGCAACCAGCCCTATCCCAATCTCGGCACCGTGCCGCCGCCACCTGATCGCGCGATGAGCAGCATCGACCGGCAGAAACTGCAGCAGGGGCTGGCCGACGATCGCGCCCAGGCAAAACAGAGCGATGCGGACTTGCGCGCCAGCCGCGGCGCCGCGGCTGGCGCGCCGACGCCGATCACCCGGCCGTCATCCGCCACCGACGGCGCCGCACCCACGGAGACCAAGCGCAACGCCGATCCGTCGCTCGTGGGCGAGCGCCCGGAGGCGCGCAGCGCGCGGCGGCGCTCGCCCTCCGGGTCCGAGCCGGCGCCCCAGGAAACCGCGCTGAACACCCCCATCGTGCACGCCATGCCGGAAGGCGACACGCCGCGTCCGGCGCCGCCGCCCCCCAGCCTTCCGCCGCCCGAGAAGGCGCGCAAGTCGGCAGCCGACCAAGCGGCCAAGTCGTCGCCGGCCCCCACCATGGCGAAGCGCCCGTCGCCCGTGCCGCAGACCGCGGCCGCGGACCTGCCGCGCCCGACCGCATCACCGGCGGATGCCAGGCCGCCACGCTCGCCCTCGCCGGCCGACGCTGCCAAAGCGGAGACCACGCCGGCTGCTGCCCCGACACCCGCTACCCCATCGACAGCACCCGCTGACCAGGCGATGCGCATACCCCCGCCACCGCCCGCCGACATGATGATGCCGGCACCCGACAAGACGGCGGCCGCTGAGCCGGCGCGACCCGCGCCGCCGGTGCCCCTGGTCGCGGCGCCAGCCGAGGCGCCCAAGGCCGCCGCAGCGCCGGCGGCGCCGGCCGACACGGTCGCGCCCGCCGCGCCGTGGCCGCCGCCGCTCGGCCCGAGCGATACGGAAAAATCGCCGCCCGAGCAGATCGCCGCGCTGGATCCGGTGCGGCCGCCATTGCCGGCCGCCGCCCCAGCCCCGACCGCGGCGAACACACCGGAGCAGCAAGCCGCGCTCGAACCGCCGCCGCGCCAGAGCAGACCCGGCTCCGTCTCGATGCAGGCGGCGGAGATCAAGTTTGCCGGCAGCGGGTTGACGTTGACGCCGGATGACGATCGCCGGCTCGCCGACGTCGTCAAGCTCTATGACAAGCATGGCGGCGTCGTCCGCATCGTCGGCTACGGCCGGCGCGGTTACGGCGCCGACGCGGCGCAGCAGGAGCTGGCGAGCTTCAGCAAGGCGATCGAGCGCGCCAATGTCGTGGCCAAGGCGCTGACGCAGCTCGGGCTCGCGTCGAACCGCATCATCGTCCAAGCGGCCCCGATCGGCGATGGGCTCGGCGAGGATCGCGCCGAGGTTCTCCTGGAATTCTGACGTCGCCCATCCGCCGATAAAACAGTCGCAACTCGACGATTGCGGCGCTACAAACCGGACAGTGACCGCCGAGGGAGCCGGCAACCGCGTGCAAGCCCCCCTGAAGATCGCTGTCGCTGGCCTCGGCACCGTCGGTGCCGGCACGGTGCAGCTCTTGCAGCGCAATGCCGATCTGCTCGAGCGCCGGAGCGGGCGGCGGCTCGTCGTCGCCGCCGTCGCCGCGCGCGACAAGCGGCGCGACCGCGGCGTCGATCTCTCCGCCGTGCGCTGGTACGGCGACGCCGTGGCGATGACAGCCGATCCCGAGATCGATGTGGTGATCGAGCTGATCGGCGGCAGCGACGGCGTGGCGCGTGAGGTGGTCGCAGGTGCGCTCGCCCACGGCAAGCACGTGGTCTCCGCCAACAAGGCGCTCCTTGCCCATCACGGCACCGAGCTGGCCAAGCTCGCCGAAGCGCGCGGCGTGGCGCTCGTCTTCGAGGCGGCGGTCGCCGGCGGCATCCCCATCCTGAAGGCGCTGCGCGAAGGCTTGGCGGCCAACCATGTGCGGCGCATCTACGGCATTCTCAACGGCACCTGCAATTACATCCTGACGACGATGCGCGAGACCGGACGCGAGTTTCAGGAGGTGCTGGCCGAGGCGCAGACGCTCGGCTACGCCGAGGCCGATCCGAGCTTCGACATCGACGGCATCGACGCCGCGCACAAGCTGGCGCTGCTCGCCGCCGTCGCCTTCGGCAACGCCGTCGATTTCAAGGGCGTGCATGTCGAGGGCATCCGCCACATCTCCGCGCTCGACATCGAGTTCGCCGACGAGCTCGGCTATCGCATCAAGCTCTTGGGCTTGGCGCGGCTCACCGATCACGGCATCGAGCAGCGCGTCCATGCGTGCATGGTGCCGCGGGCGACGCCGATCGCTCATGTCGAGGGCGTCTACAACGCGGTGGTCGTCGAGGGCGATTTCGTCGGCCGCGTCCTGCTCGAGGGCCGCGGCGCCGGCGCCGAGCCCACCGCGTCCGCTATCGTCGCCGACCTCCTGGACATCGCGGTCGGGCGCTGGTCGCCGAGCTTCGCCGTGCCGGCGGCGAGCCTCCAGTCGCGCCCGTCGTCGCCGATCTCGCGGCATTACGGCGCCTCCTATGTCCGCCTCATGGTGGTGGACCGGCCGGGCGTCATCGCCGACATTGCCGCGGCGCTGCGCGACGAGCAGGTGTCGATGGAGCAGATGATCCAGCGCGGCCGCGCCCCCGGCGAGGCGGTGCCGGTCGTGCTGACCACGCATGAGACCGAGGAGGCGGCGATGCGCCGCGCGCTCGAGCGCATCGGCCGGCTCGAGACGGTGCTCGAGCCGCCCCGCATGATCCGCGTCGAGAATCTATAAGAACAGGAGCAGTCATGGCGCAGAACGAAGCGATGGACCGCAATCTGGCGCTCGAGGCGGTGCGCGTCACCGAGGCGGCAGCGCTGTCGGCGTCGCGGCTCATGGGCCGCGGCGACGAGAAGGCGGCCGACCAGGCGGCGGTCGACGCCATGCGCAAGGCGCTCAACAGCCTCGCCATCGAAGGCACCGTGGTGATCGGCGAGGGCGAGCGCGACGAGGCGCCGATGCTCTATATCGGCGAGAAGGTGGGCGCCGGACACGGCCCGCGCATCGACATCGCGCTCGACCCGCTCGAGGGCACTACGATCACCGCCAAGGGCGGCGCCAACGCGCTCGCGGTCATCGCCATGGCCGAGGCGGGCGGCTTCCTCAACGCGCCCGATGTCTACATGGACAAGATCGGCATCGGCAGCGGGCTCGGCGAAGTCGTCGATCTCGACGAGCCGCCGGCGGCGAATTTGAAGAACCTCGCCAAGGCCAAGGGCGCCGACGTCTCCGACCTCGTCGTCTGCATCCTCGACCGCCCGCGCCATTCCGAGCTCATCGCCAAAGTGCGCGAGGCGGGCGCGCGCATCATGCTTATCTCTGACGGCGACGTCAGCGGCGTCATCGCCACGTCGCGGCCGGAAAGCGGCGTCGACATATACATGGGGTCGGGCGGCGCGCCGGAGGGTGTGCTGGCGGCGGCAGCGCTGCGCTGCATCGGCGGCTTCATGCAGGGGCGCCTCATCTTTCGCAACGACGACGAGCGCAGCCGCGCGCAGCGCTGCGGCATCACCGACTTCAATCGCAAATACAACCTGCTCGACCTCGCCAAGGGCAATGTCATGTTCGCGGCGACCGGCGTCACCAGCGGCACCATGCTGCAGGGCGTGCGCCGCTTCGCCGGCGGCGCCATCACCCATTCCATGGTGATGCGCTCCAAGACCGGCACGGTGCGCTTCATCGAGGCGCAGCACAATTTCGAGCGCAAGAGTGGCTACGACCGCTGAGTCGAGAACCGATTGGGCGCGCGATGCCTACCGCCGCATGCAGCGCACGGTGAATTGAGCGTTCCGATTGATCGCCAGCACCGAATCGGAGCAACGGACTCGGATTTCCGAATGATTTCGCGACCGTGTGCGCGGACGCCAAGGATCCGTAGGGCGGCGCGGGGCGATTTGCGCCATTGACGCGACTCGGGGCGGTCGTCGATCCTGGGCGCCATGCCCGATGGGTCGCCTGCCTTTCTCGGCGTCGAGCGCTCGCTGTGCGGCTGGCGCTGGCGCCAGCGCGCCGGCGATGATCGCGCCGGGCTGGCCTTGGCGCAGCAGCTGCGGCTGCCGGAGATCGTCGGCCGGCTGCTGGCGTCGCGCGGCGTCGGCGCCGCGGAAGCCGACCGGTTCCTCAATCCGACCTTGCGCGCCGACCTGCCCGACCCGGCGCATCTCAAGGACATGGACGTCGCGGTCAGGCGGCTGACGCGAGCCATCACGGGTGGCGAGGTCATTGCCGTGTTCGGCGACTACGATGTCGACGGTGCGACCGCGGCGGCGCTGCTGCAGCGTTTTCTCGCTTCCGTCGGCGCCCGCGCGCGGGTCTACATCCCCGACCGCCAGCGCGAGGGCTATGGGCCCAACGCGCCGGCGCTGCTGCGCCTCAAGGCAGAAGGGGCGGCCGTCGTCGTCACCGTCGATTGCGGCACGGCGGCGCACCAGCCGCTCGCCGCGGCGCAGGCGGCGGGCCTCGACGTCATCGTCGTCGACCATCACATCGCCGAGCCGGAGCTGCCGCCGGCCTTCGCCGTGATCAATCCGAACCGCGTCGACGAGACGAGCCCGCATGGCGTGCTCGCCGCGGTGGGCCTGGCTTTCCTCCTCGTCGTCGGCGTCAACCGCGCGCTCCGCGAGGCCGGCTGGTATGAGCGGGTGCCGGCGCCGGACCTCGTGCAGTGGCTCGACCTGGTGGCGCTCGGCACGATCTGCGACGTCGTGCCGTTGACCGGCGTCAACCGCGCCCTCGTGGCGCAAGGGCTCAAGGTGCTGCGGCGGCGCGGCAATCCCGGGCTCGCCGCGCTGGCCGACGTGGCCGGGATCGGCGAGCGGCTCGACGCCTATCACGCGGGCTTCATCCTGGGGCCGCGCGTCAATGCCGGCGGCCGGGTCGGCCAGGCGGATCTCGGCGCCCAGCTCCTGGCGAGCGACGACCCTGCCGCCGTCCTCGCCATCGCGCGCCAGCTCGATGCGCTCAATGCCGAGCGTCGCGAGCTGGAGGCGCGGGTGCTGGCCCAGGCCATCGATCAGGTCGAAAGCGGCGAGGGCAACGCGCCGCTCGTCTTCGCCACCGGCGAAGGCTGGCATCCCGGCGTCATCGGCATCGTCGCCAGCCGTCTCAAGGAGCGTTACAACCGCCCGGCCTGCGTCGTCGCCCTTGCCGACGGCATCGGCAAAGGCTCCGGGCGCTCCGTGCCGGGACTGGCGCTTGGGCCCGCGGTGATCGCGGCGCGCCAGGCCGGGCTTCTGCTCAACGGCGGCGGCCATGCCATGGCGGCAGGATTCACCGTCGCCCTATCCCAGCTCGCCGCGCTGCGCGGCTTTCTCGTCGAGCGCGCGGCGGCGGCGCTGGGCACGGACGCGCCGATGCCGGAGCTCGGCATCGACGGCATGCTCGCCGCCGGTGCCGCCGGCCCGGATCTCGTCGAGCTGGTCGAGCGGCTGGGCCCGTTCGGCGCGGGCAATGCCGAGCCGCGCTTCGCGCTCGCCAACCTGCGCGTGCTGCGCGCCGATGCGGTGGGCGCGCAGCATGTGCGCTGCATCCTCGGCGACGGCGCCGGCGGCGGGCGGCTCAAGGCTATCGCCTTCCGCTGCCTCGAGGGCGAGCTGGGTCCGGCGCTGCTCCAGGGTCAGGGCCGCGGCTTTCACGTCGCCGGCCATCTCCGCGCCGATCACTGGCAGGGCCAGACCGGCGTGCAGCTCTTGATTGATGACGCTGCCGCCGTAGCCGGCTGATCAGTACCCCATCAGCGCGGCATAGCGGTCGCGGTGAAACGCGGCGTCGCCGAATGTCGCCTGCGCCACGCGGGCCCGCTTGAGGAAGAATCCGACCTCGTGCTCGTCGGTCATGCCGATGCCGCCATGCATCTGCACGCTTTCGTTGCTGACGAGAAAGCACGCCTCGCCGGCCTTGGCCTTGGCGACGCTGGCGAGCCGGCTTGCGCCGGCATCGCCGGCATCGAGCGCCGAGAGCGCGGCGATGACCGCAGAGCGCGTCAGCTCGATCTCGCAGAACATCTGCGCCGCGCGGTGCTTCAGCGCCTGGAACGAGCCGATGGGCACGCCGAACTGCTTGCGGTCCTTGAGATACTGCACCGTGCGCTCGAAGGCCTCGCATGCGCTTCCCAGCATCTCCGCGGCGAGGCCCGCACGCGCCCGATCGAGCACGCGGTCGAGAATCTCGGCGCCGGCATCGACCTGGCCGAGCACCGCGTCCTCGCCAAGCTCGATGCCGTTGAAGCGCATGACGGCGGCGTTGCGGCTGTCGACCATGACGGTGCGCGTGCGCACCACGCCCTTGGCGTCGCCGGGCACAAGAAACAGCGTTATGCCTTGCGGCTCGTCGCGGCTCCCGGCTGTGCGCGCCGCGACGATCAGCAGGTCGGCGACCTGGCCGTCGAGGACGAAGCGCTTCTCCCCGTCGAGCCGCCAGCCATTGCCGCTCTGGCGCGCCGCCGTGGCGATGCGGAAGGGCGCGTGGTGCGTACCTTCTTCGAGCGCCAGCGCGACGACGCGCTCGCCACCGGCCAACGCGGGGAGGTGCGCGCGTTTCTGCGCGGCGCTGCCGGCCAGCGAGAAGGCGCTGGCGCCGATCAGCGCCGTCGATATGAGCGGCGTCGCCGCCAAGGTACGCCCGGCGGCTTCCAGAACCTGGCCCAAGCCGACGCAGCCGAAGTCGCTGCCGCCATACTCCTCGCTTACGAGGAAACCCGCCCAGCCCAGCGCCGCCATGTCGCGCCACAACGCGGTCGAGAAGCCCGTCGGGTCCTTCTCGTCGCGCAGCTTGCGCAGCGCCGTGACCGGCGCGCGCTCGCGGAAGAACTTGAGCGCCGTCTCGCGCACCAGCGCGGCATCGCCATCGAGCGTCAGCGCCATGGCGCGCCTCAATCCGGCAGGCCAAGCACGCGCTTGGCGATGATGTTGAGCTGAATCTCGGAGGTGCCGCCCTCGATCGAGTTGGCCTTGGAGCGCAGCCATTCGCGGGCGATGCGCAACTCGTCGGCTGCGAACCCTTCGCCTTCCCATCCCAGGGCCTGCGT
>DASWFH010000492.1:0-1954 GCA_036394355.1 Allostellaceae bacterium
AGTGTCAGCCAGTATAGCTCTTTCGACATGGTCCCCCTTCCCTCTGCCACGCCTCTTGCGCGTGGCACGGGCAGGGTAGGGCCGCGACTCGGCAACCGACAAACACATTCGTGTCATCGCGCTGGGCGCGGTGCCGCTCGACGCTAGCGGCGCGCCTTCTCGAGCTTGCGCAGCTTGGCCGTGGAGTACTGGACGAAGCTGGCGTAGCCGTAGACCGTCTCGTCGTCCTGGTCCCAGCAGACATACTCGCGGCAATCCTTGGGCCGCGCCGCATAGACGGTGCACTTGCGGTCGCTGCCGAGAAACTGACAGGTGTCGAAGTCCTGCTTGATCAGCTTCTCGCCCTTGCGCGTCACCTCGACGATATGCCTCTCCTCGAACTGCCGCACGGTGAGGCCGAGAAACTTCGCGAGCCGCCGGATGTCCTGACGGCTGACCTCCACATACCCTGCCATCCTGCAGCAGAAGCTTGGGCATTTCCGGCAGTCGAGCGGCGCGTGTTCGCCCACTTGGTCCATCCCTGTCAGTCGCCCCGGGCCGAACGGCGGCGAGACCGATCGATCCGATGCCGCCGCGGATCACGGCGAGTTAACTCTTGCCTGTAATAGCAACCCGCTGCCACGCGGCCCGTTCCCGTCGAGCCTGAATGGAGCATAGCACGCGCGCCCTAGCTCGCCGCACGACATTAGAGCGCAAACCTGCGCGCGTCCGTCACTCTTTCCATTCCGCCGCGGAGCGAGACCCGCGGAACTTGTCGCGCCAGAACCGCATCGGGCGCACGACGCGGCGGCGGTAGAGGGCCGGAAACGGATTACGCACGGGCGCCGATGCGTAGGGACGCATGCCGTCGAGCACCGCCGCCCCCATGGTCTCGAGCGCGACAAACCCGACCACGTCGCCGGCGCGGGGGATGCGGTGCTCGCCGCTCACGACGATGGCGATATTGCCGCCGCGGCGCGCCAGCCGGCCGCTCACGTCGAACATGGCATCGTCGCGCCGCGCCAGGACGAAATCGGTGCGCGCCATGTCGCCCAGCGGCGTCCCCGCCTCGCGCGGCTGCCACAGCTTGAAGCCGGGATCGAGCCGCAGATATCCCTTGAGCCTGACGCCGTCGGCGATCATGAGGTAGAAGGGCTCGCCCGTCTCGTCCAACGCGGCGAGCACCTCGTCGAGCGGCTCGCCCGCCTGGCGGACGGCGAAATCCGTCGCCATGGCCTTGTCCGCGTGAAGGATGCGATAAAGATTTGCCTGCAGGGCGTCGGGCACCTCATGGCCCTTCTTGACGAGCTTCAGGGTGTAGATGCTTTCGGGCAAGACGGCGCGGCGCACGGCGAGAGCCAGGGTGACGCCGAGGATCATCGGCACGATCACGTTGTAGTCGCGCGTCAGCTCGAAGACCATGACGATCGCCGTGATCGCCGCACCGGTGGTGCCGCCGAGCATGCCCGCCATCCCGACGATGGCGAAGTCCCTGACATCGAGGCCAAGCCCCGGCGCCAGCGCCATCGCCGCCGAGCCGACCACGCCGCCGAGCGCGGCGCCGATGACCAGCGATGCCGAGAACACGCCGCCGCTGCCGCCCGACCCCAGGGTCAGCGCCGTGGCGACCAGCTTCGCCGCGAAGAGCAGCGCGAAAAAGCCCAGCGTCGATATGTCGCCACGCAGGATGTCCTGGAGGGCGGCGTAGCTTGGGCCGGCGACGTAGTAATGCCCGGTCGTCACCATCAAGCCATAGGCGAGGAGGCCGACCATCAGCATGCCGATGATGTGCTGAAGGTAGGGGTTCGGCGAGATCTTCGCGAATTGGCGCTCGGTCCAGCCGAGCAGCCAGATCATCGACCACGAGACGAACCCCAGGAGGATGCCGAACCCCACGAACGGCACGAGCGCGACCACGCCGGCGATGCGCAGATGCGCCGCAATCACGGTTTCCACCAGGAAGGTCGGCTGCAGC
>DASWFH010000493.1:0-3720 GCA_036394355.1 Allostellaceae bacterium
GGCATCGCCCATCTCGGCGAAGCTCTCGCTGATCTGCGCGATCTCCATCTGCACCGCGCGCTCGGCATTGACGCGATCCTCGCTGATACGGCGCTCGACGCCGCGCACCAGCCGCGAATTGGTGAGCATGGCGATGTGCGCGTCGAGGAGGTAGCCCATCTCCTCGGCCGCTGAGTCCGGCAGCGTCGTCGATTTGCCCTTGAGCTTCCTGAGCTGCTTCAGCGCCGCCGCGAGCGCCGCGGCGAAGCGGTCGCGCTCCGCCTCGATCTGATCGGCGGCGACGCGGTAATCGGGGACCGCAACGTCGCCGTCATCGCTGATGAAGGCGGGGCCGATCGCTATCCCGGGCGAGACGCCGAGCCCGTGCAGGACGCGCTCGCCCTTGCCGGGCTTCTCGCCGGCATAGGCCGGGTCATCCGGTCTCATCGAAGCCGCCGCTGATCAGATCGGCGAGCGCCGTGATCGCGCGCTCGGCCTCAGGGCCGGTGGCGCGTAGCTCGATGGCGGTGCCGGGACCAGCGGCCAGCATCATCAGCCCCATGATCGAGCGGCCCGACACGGCAGCGCCGTTCTTGGCCACCATGATTTCGGCATCGAACTGCCAAGCCAGCTTGACGAAGCGCGCCGCGGCGCGCGCGTGCAGCCCTCGTTTGTTGCGGATCATGACGACGCGTCGCAGTGAACCGGCGCCGTTGGCGCCGTCGCTGTCGCCGTCACCGCTCATCCGCGAACGTCGGCGAGGAGCTGCGAGGCGACGTTGATGTATTTCCGCCCCGCCTCCTGCGCGCCGCGCACCGCGTTCGCCAAGGTCTCGCTCTGCCGCAGGCTGGCGAGCTTGATGAGCATGGGCAGGTTTATGCCGGCGATCACCTCGATCTTGGCCTTGTCCATGACGGAAATGGCGAGGTTCGAGGGCGTGCCGCCGAACATGTCGGTGAGGAGGACCACGCCCGATCCGGCGTCGACTTCGCTGACGCAGCGCAGAATGTCCTGCCGGCGCTTCTCCATGTCGTCGTCCGGGCCGATGCAGACGGCGGCGATGTTGCGCTGCGGCCCCACCACATGCTCCAGCGCCGCGACGAATTCCGCGGCCAGCCTGCCATGGGTGACGAGAACCATTCCGATCATGCGATATCCTTCACGGGTCTTCTAGGCCTTGGCGCTGGTCCCGGTCGAAACCATCGCGGCCCATTGATCGAGGTCGCGATGATTAACGCCGACCGGCCGGCCTTGTTCGCTGAGCCACGCCGCCAGGCGCTCGGCCAGGTAGACCGAGCGGTGACGGCCGCCGGTGCAGCCAATGGCGATGGTGAGATAGCTCTTTCCTTCGCGCTCGTAGCGCGGCAGGAGCGGCGCGAGCAGCAGGCAGAGCCGCTTGAAGAAGGGCGCGAAATCCGTATCCGCCTCGATGAAGGCGCCGACCGGCGCGTCGCGCCCGGCGAGCGGGCGCAGTGCGGCGACGTAATGGGGGTTGCGCAAGAAGCGCACATCGAAGACGAGGTCCGCGTCGCGCGGCAGGCCATGACGGTAGGAGAACGAGGTGACGAAGATCGTGATGCCGGGCGAAGCGCCGAGGGCGAAATGGCCCTGCAGCAGCCGCTTCAGGTCGCCGGGATTGAGCGCTGTGGTATCGATAACCAGATCGGCCCGATCGCGCAAGGGCCAAACCCGCTGGCGCTCGAGGTGGATGCCGTCGAGCACCGGACGGTCGCCGGCCAGCGGGTGGCGCCGCCGCGTCTCGGTATAGCGCCGCACGAGGCGGTCGTCCTCGCAATCGAGGAAGACGACCTTGAGATCGAGGTTGTGCTCGGCGACCAGGCTGTCGAGCGTCGCCAGCAGCGCATTGACGCCGAAATCGCGCGTGCGCACATCGACGCCGATCGCGAGCGGCGGCGCCGCCGGCGCGTTCAGCAGATTGGGCAGCAGCGACAGCGGCAGGTTGTCGACCGCCTCGTAGCCCATGTCCTCGAACGCCTTGAGCGCGGTCGAGCGGCCGGCGCCCGACATCCCCGTGACGACGAGCAGGCGGCCCCGCGTGACGCGGGCCGGCGCCGGTCGCGGCGGCGGCAGATCCGCCGCGGGCGTGCCGGTATCGCTCATGACGTGACCAGGATGGTACGCGGTGCAGGCCGGCCGAGCGCGCGCAAGGCAAGGCGCAGCTTGGCCGGGGCCGAGGCCTCGAAAGGCGCGAGTTGGATGAGCGGGAAGCGACGGCCGAGATAGTCGCAGGTGGCCGGCTCCGGCAGGCGCTCGACGGCATTTCCAGGCACGAGATCGATGACCAAACGCAATGGCGCCGCGGCGACCGAGGGTAGGCGGAGAATGCCGATCCCGCGCACCTCCATGCGGCCGGCAATGGTGGCCGGCGCGGTCATGGAAACATCGTCACCGGAGAGGCGCAGCTCTGTCTGATCGTCGGCGACAAGCCGCCCTCCCTCGTCGATGAGGCGCAAAGCGAAATCGGACTTGCCGCTGCCCGAAGGCCCCCGCAGCAGGATTCCGTCGCCGCCGAGGGCAACCGAAGTGCCATGGACGCGGATCATGCGGCGTGTTAGGTGCGCCGCTCTCGGGCCAAAGTCAATGCCCCGGCGCTTTCGCGCTAATTTGCTCGAAAACGCATCAACTGCTAGTTGGAAAAGGTCCCCGCCTACAAAAGGTAGAGGCGAGGCCTCACTTCACGGGAAGCCGCACGACAAACCGCGCGCCGATCACGCTGCCGTCGGCACCGCGGCGATTCTCGGCGCGAATGGTGCCGCGATGCGCCTCGATGATCTGCTTGGAGATGGAGAGACCGAGGCCGGAATGGGTGCCGAACTTCTCGCCCGCCGGCCGCTCGCTGTAGAAGCGCTCGAAGATCGCTTCGAGCTTGTTCTCGGGGATGCCCGGGCCCGCATCCTCGATCGCGACCATCACGGCATCGCCGTCACGCCGCGCGCTGATGTGGATGGCCGCCCCCGGCGGGCTGAACGAGAGCGCGTTGACGATGAGGTTGCGGAACACCTGGACGAGCCGTCCTTCGACGCCGAGCGCCGGGAGATCGCCTTGCGGGGTGCCGACCGGCCCCGGCAGAGACAGTATCAGCCGCGGCGCCTCGTCGCCGGCGGTCGACTGGTGCACGTCGACCAGCGTCTCGAGCATCGGGCCGATCATCACCGGCTCGAGCTCGACGCGGCTCAGCTCGGCATCGAGCCGCGAGGCGTCGGAGATGTCGGTGATGAGGCGGTCGAGCCGCTGCACATCCTCCAGCACCACGCTGAGCAGCTTGCGCTGCTGCCGCGGGTCGTCGACACGGGCGGCGGTCTCGACCGCGCTGCGCAGCGAGGTGAGCGGGTTCTTGATCTCATGCGCGACATCGGCGGCGAAATGCTCGATCGCGTCGATGCGTCGCCACAGCGCGCTCGTCATCTCGCGCAGCGCACCCGAGAGATCGCCGATCTCGTCGCCGCGGCGGGTGAAGTCCGGAATCAGCACCTGGCGCCCATGGCCGCGGCGCACGCGCTCCGCCGCCGCCGCGAGGCGTCGGATCGGCCGCGCGATGGTGCCGGCGAGATAGATCGACAGCAGCACGGTAACGCCGAGCGCCATGCAGAACACCTTGAGGATCTGGAAACGCACCGAGCGCACCGCCTGCTCGATCTCGCTGCTGTCGGACGACAGCAGCACCGCGCCCAGCACCTGCTTGTAGCGCTGCACCGGCACCGCCACGCTCAGCACGAGTCC
>DASWFH010000494.1:0-7994 GCA_036394355.1 Allostellaceae bacterium
TCGGCAGCGACGAAGGCCGTCCAGTACAGCAGATAGACCGGCAGGCTGCGCGGCAGCGGCACCCGCTCGGTCTGGCCGGCGGCGATGACGCGGTCGATATCCCCTTCGGCCCAGCCCGCCCGGCCCGACAGCAGATAGAGGGCGAGCTCGCGCGGGTTCTCCAGCCGGACGCAGCCATGGCTCAGGCTGCGGCTGAGGCGCTTGAACAGCGGCCGGCTCGGCGTGTCGTGCAGATAGACGTCGTAGACGTTGGGCATCTCGAACTTGACGCGGCCGAGCGCGTTGCCGGCACCCGGCAGCTGCTGCAGCGCCGCTCCGCGATAGACGTAGTGGTTCCGCTCCAGGTATTTCGGGTCGTGCTTGGCCTTGGGCAGGATCTCGTTCTTGACGATCGAGGCCGGGATCGTCCATGCCGGATTGAACAGCACCGCGCTCATATGCGCGCGCATCACCGGGGTCGGGTGGTCCTCGGCGCCGACGATGGCGCGCATGACTAGGCGCGGCTCGCCGCCCTCGATCACCGTGAGCGCCGCCGCGGGGACGTTGACCTCGATCCGCGTCTTCGGCCAGTTGCGCGGCAGCTCGCGCCAGCGCTCGAGATTGGCGCGGATCTGCTCCACCCGCGCCGCTGCCGGCACGTTGAGTGCGCGGAAGGTGTCGGGCCCGACGGCGCCGTCGGCGGCGATGCCGTGCTGCGCCTGGAAGCGCCGTACCGCCGCCTCGACCGCGGCATCGAAGCCGCCGGCGAGCGCATCGGCCGGCAGCAAGCCCTCGGCGGCGAGCCGACGGCGCAGCGCGATGACCGCCGCGCCGCGGTCGTCGCGCTTGAGCTTGGCGGTGTCGGGGACATGCCGCCAGCCGCCGCCGGCGGCGATGCGGCGATAGTCCGTCAAGGCGTCCTGGAGCCGGCGGTAGCCGGGCTCGGCCGGGGCAAGGTCGGTGAGGACGGCGCCGACATCGCCGGCGATGGCGCGATCGAGCGCGGCGCCGGCGTCGAAGGCGGGCGCGGCGAAGGCCCAGTCGGCCTCGACCTCGCTCGCCCGCACCCGGCCGCGCGCCAGCGCCGTCGCGTAGCGCAGGAAGGCGTCGGTGAGCAGCAGCTCGCGCTGCTCGGGGCGAGTCGCGGGCACCGCGAAGGCGGCGGGGTCGAGCCCGTGCGTCGCGGCGGCGCCCAGCGCCTGCAACAACGCCGCCTCGCGCTTGGGCTCGGTCACCCAGAGCGGCGCGAAATCGTGGGCTTGGTAAAGCTGCAGCAGCGCCGCGCGGTCAAGCTGCCGGCCGTCGAGGCGCAACCCGCCCTCGGCAGCGAGCAGGCCGCGCAGATCGGGCGTCGTCTCCTCGGCGGCGACCGGCGAAACCGACGCCGCCAAGCCGAGCGAGACCAGGACGGCGGCAACAAGGAATGGGATAAACGGCCGAGCGAACATCGCGCATCGGTTATAAGCCTTTTACGCGAATTTTCGCCAACCGTATTTTACGAAAATGCGCAATTTCGCCGCGACTCGCATGCGACTCGCGCGTGTCAGCCCCACACCTCGCGCGCGGTGTCGACGACGAGGCGCAGCTTGGCGATCTGCTCGTCCGTGGTCAGCGCATTGCCTTCGAGCGTCGATGAGAAGCCGCATTGCGGGCTGAGGCAGAGCTGCTCGAGCGGGACATATTTCGCGGCCTGCTCGATGCGGCGCTTGAGCGCGTCCTTCTTCTCCAGCGCGCCCTTCTTGGTGGTGACCAGGCCGAGCACGACCATCTTGCCCTTGGGCACGAAGCGCAGCGGCTCGAACCCGCCCGAGCGCGCATCGTCGTATTCGAGGAAGAAGCCGTCGACCTTGAGCTCGCCGAACAGCGCCTCGGCGACGTGGTCGTAGCCGCCCGAAGCGACCCAGGAGGAGCGGAAATTGCCGCGGCACATATGCGTGCACACGGTCATGCCGGCGGGCTTCTTGGCGAGCGCGGCGTTGATGAGGCGGATATAGGTCAGGTGCTGGCTCTCGCCCGTGCCGCCGAGCCTGGTGATGTAGTCGCGCTGCGTCGGGTCGTTGAGATATGCCAAGCTGGTGTCGTCGAGCTGGAGATAGCTGCAACCGAGCTTGCCCAGCGCCGCGATCTCGTCGGCATAGACGCGGCCGAGATCGTCCCAGAACGGGGCGAGGTCGGGATAGACCTTGTCGTCGATGGCGGCGCGGCCGCCGCGGTAATGCATCATGCTCGGCGAGGGTATGGTGAGCTTCGGCGTTGCCTTGGCGACCGATTTCAGGAAGGTGAACGCCTCGGCGAAGATCGGCCGCTCGAGCGTGAGCTTGCCGGTGATGCGCAGCGCCGCCGGGGTGAACTCGATGTCGCCCTTCTCGTTGTGGAACTTGACCGTGAGATTGTCCTGCACCTTGGTGACGCCGCCGACCTGGTAGAGGAAATCCATGTGCCAGGAGGCGCGGCGGTACTCGCCGTCGGTGACGCCTTCGAGGCCGATCTCCTCCTGCATCTTCACCGCCTTGGCGATGGCGTCGTCCTCGATCCGGCGCAGCGCCGCGGCCGAAAGGCGTCCCGCCTTGTGCTCCTCGCGCGCCCGCAGCAATTCCTTGGGCCGCAGCAGGCTGCCGACATGGTCGGCGCGGAAGGGCGGCTTGGTGCGCGGCGCCATGGCTCAAGCCTCCTTCTTGCGGCGCGCTTCCTGGACCTGGAGGTTCGCCAGCGCCGTGCGCAGCACCGGCACGGCGACGCCGCGCCGCTCGCCGCGGCGCACGAGGTCGCCGATGATGTGGTCGTGCTCGGTGGCGCCGCCGGCGACGAGGTCGCGCATCATCGACGCCGAGAAGGCCGAGCCGCGCGTGGTCAGCATCTTGCGCGTGCGCTCCAGCGCCTCCTGGGTCGGCGGATGGCCGTCGGCGGATGCCACGCGCTCGCATTCGCCGAGCGCCTCGAGCATCAGCCACTCGCCCGACGGCGCCGCCAGGATCTCGCCGACATTGGCGCGCGTCAGCGTCGTCGCCGTGGCCAGCGAGGCCAGCATGACGAACTTGTCCCACATCGCCTGGATGATGTTGTCGCTCAGGCTGGCGTTGATCTTGGTCTTGGCGAAGATCTTGGCGATGGCGTCGCAACGCGCCGAGCGCTCGCCCGACACCTCGCCGAAAGCGAGCCATTCCAGCGACCCGGTGTGGCGCACCTCGCCCGAGGGCTCGAGCACCACGCCGATGCCGCAGGCGCCGCCGAGGACGCGCGCCGCGCCGAAGCGCCCGCTCAGCACCGCCATGTGATTAATACCGTTGAGCAGCGGCAGCACGGCGCTGTGCGGCCCAAGCGCCGGCGCGATCGCGTCGACGGCGCTGTCGAGGTCATACGCCTTGGCGGAGAGCAGCACGAGATCGAACGGCTCGCGCACTTCCCCGGCGAGCAGCGTCTTGACCGGGCGCTCGATGTCGCCGAGCGGGCTGCGCACGACGAGGCCGCGCTCGGCCAGCGCGCGCGCCCGGCCCGGCCGCACGAGAAAGCTCACATCGGCGCCGCCCTCGACCAACCGGCCGCCGTAATAGCCGCCGATGGCGCCGGCGCCGAGCACCAGGATCCGCATGACCAGCCTCCGTGGCGTTTTCCTTTGTCGCATGCTAGCGGTGCCGCGGCAGGAAGCCAGCGCGAAAACACGGGGACCGGGCGGCATTTCCGCCGTTCGCCCGGAGAGGAAGGCCATGCAATACCGGGAGATCAAGGGCGCGCGCGTGCCGGCGCTGGGCCTCGGCACCTGGCAGCTCAGCGGCCGCGGCTGCTTCGAGACGGTGCGCCAGGCGCTCGATCTCGGCTACCGCCACATCGACACGGCGCAGATGTACGGCAACGAGACCGAGGTGGGCCGAGCGATCCGCGAATCCGGGCTCGACCGCGACGCGATCTTTCTCACCACCAAGCTGGCGCCGGGCAACCTCGCCGCCGCCGCGGTGAGGCGCACCACCGAGGAGAGCCTGCGCCGTCTCGCCACCGACCATGTCGATCTGCTGCTGATCCATTGGCCGACCGGCGAGGCGCCGCTGGGCGAGACGCTGGGCGCGCTCGCCGCTCTGCGCGCCGCCGGCAGGACGCGCTATATCGGCGTCAGCAATTTCAACGTGGCGCTGCTGCATGAGGCGATCGAGACGCACGGCGCCGACCTCTTCTGCAACCAGGTGGAATATCACCCCTACCTGTCGCAGCGCGCCGTGCTTGGGGCGGTGCGGCGCTGGGGCATGATGCTCACCGCTTATTCGCCGCTGGCGCGCGGCCGCGTCCAGCGCGACCCGACGCTCATATCCATCGGCCGCAACTACGGCAAGTCGGCGGCGCAGGTGGCGCTGCGCTGGCTGCTCGATCAGGACGGCGTCGCCGCGATCCCCAAGGCGGCCGGCCGCGCGCATCTCGCCGCCAATCTCGACGTCTTCGATTTCGCGCTGCGGCCCGAGGACCGCGCCGCGATCGACGTCCTCGGCGGCACCCACCGCGTCGTCGACCCCGCCGGCTGGGCGCCCGACTGGGACCCGCCGTGAGGCCGCGATGATTTTACGTCTCCATCCCGCTGCATGTGTCGCACTGCAAAAAAGGGAGGTCGCCATGATCCGCAAGTCAATCTGGTCGATTGCCATGGTGCTGTTTGCCTGCTCCGCCGCTCGGGCAGATGATATTCGCCGGGTCGTGACCGGCCTCGACGACAACAACAAGGCGATCGTGCTGTTC
Organism: Allostellaceae bacterium; assembly: GCA_036394355.1. Classification (GTDB taxonomy): domain Bacteria; phylum Pseudomonadota; class Alphaproteobacteria; order ATCC43930; family CGMCC-115725; genus DAHUYF01. Next base: position 4,699 of record DASWFH010000494.1, read on the forward strand.
GACAGCCGTCTGACGCTCAATCCGGCGCCCGGGGCTTACGCCTTCACATCGACCAATCTATGGATCACCGATTCATATCCGCCGGGGTTCTCGTCCAAGGACGCCGCGACGCGACCGATCGGCGTGTCGCCGCCGGACAACGGCACCAAGTTCCGCGTGGTCGAGTTTCCGCCGCTCGACCCGGCGACGGAAGCGAAACTGGACCCTAATCTGGTGATGAAAGGCGTCAATCCCGCACCGGTCAGGGGGCTTCCCGTGAAGCATCCGATGATGCATCGCACGCGGAGCCTCGACTATGCGGTAGTCTTGTCCGGCGAGATCGACATGATGCTCGACGACACCGTGGTGCACGTCAGGGCGGGCGATGTCGTGGTCCAGCAGGCGACCAATCACGGCTGGGTCAATCACGGCACGCAACCCTGCCGCATGTTGTTCGTGCTCATGGACTCGAAGGAGCCGTAATTCTGGCGATCGCTCCCGAGCTGCTTTAGAAGGAGGAAGGGTTGAGCTGCTGCGATGAGTCGACGGCGTGCTGGGACGGCAAGGGGCTGCACCGGCGCAGCGTGCTGCAGGGCGCGGCGGTGCTGGCGGGCGTGCTGGCCGGCGGCGCCGGCGCGGCCCACGCCCAGGGCAAGCGCGTCAAGCTCGCCTTCTGCAGCCAACTCCTCTGCATCATCCCCTATGAGGTCGCACGCGCCGGCGGCCATTTCCAACGGGAAGGGCTCGAGGTCGAGCTCGTCTACACGCGCGGCGGCAACGCGGCGATGCAGGCGCTGGTCGGCGGCGCCGTCGACTACGCCGCGACCTCGCTCGACGTGGCGCTCCAGGCCTATGCCCATGGAGCGGCGATCCGGCGCTTCGCCGCCACCGGCCGCCTGCCGCTTTTCGCCGTGGCGACCGCGCCCATGCGCGCCGCCGATATCACTGAGATAAGGAAGCTCGAGGGGCACAGCATCGGCGTCTCGGCGCTCGGCAATGCCGACCATGCGCTGGCGCTCTATCTGCTGAAGAAGGCCGGCGCCGACACGGCCAAGGTGCGCTTCGCCACGCTCGGCACCAACCTGCTGGAGGCGCTGCGCCAGGGCCAGGTCGATGCCGGGCTGGTGCAAGAGCCCGCGCTGACGCTGGTGAGCCGGGCCGGCGGCCGCGTCCTGGCGAATTTGATGGATCAGGCGGACGCGCAGCGCTTTCTCGGCGGCGACTACGAGTTCATGGGCGTCGCGGTGCGCGAAGGCGAGCGCGACCGGCGGCGCGACGAGATGGCGGCGCTCGCCCGCGCGCTCAAAAGCGCGCTCGCGGCGACGCAGGCGGTGTCGCCCGACGATCTCGTCACGGCGCTGCCGCGCGAGACGCTGATTGGCGCCGATCTCGGCGAGCTGCGCGGCATTCTCGCGCGCTATCGCGGCTCGCTCTACCCGATCGGCATCACGCTCGACCGCGCCGCCGAGGACCGCGTCGCCGAGTCGCTGAAGGAAGCCGGCCTGCTCAAGCCCGATTTCGACGCGAGCGGCCTCTACGACACGTCGATCGCCGGAGGCTGAGTGCTCCGCGTCGCCGGGCTCTCGCTCGCTTACGACGAGACCACGCCCGTCCTCGAGGATGCGAGCCTCACCATCGAGGCCCAGAGCTTCGTCAGCCTGGTCGGCCCGTCCGGCTCGGGCAAGAGCAGCCTGCTGCGCGCCGTGATGGGCCTGCAGCGCCCCTTGTCCGGCCGCATCGAGACGGATCTCGGCACAAGCGAGATCGGCATCCTGTTCCAGGACGACGCCCTGCTGCCCTGGCGCAGCGCCGCCGAGAACGTGGCGCTGGGCCTGCGGCTGCGCGGCGATAGCCGCGCCCGCGCCGTGGCGGAGGCGGCGACCTGGCTGGCGCGGCTCGGCCTCGGCGGTCTCGACGACCGCTATCCGCGCGCGCTGTCGGGCGGGCAGCGCAAGCGCGTGGCGCTGGCGCAGGTGCTGGCGCTGAAGCCGCGCCTCCTGCTGATGGACGAGCCCTTCGCCTCGCTCGACGCCATCACCCGCGCGCGCGTGACGCAGGACCTGCTGACGCTGGTAGAGGCCGAACACATGACCGTGCTGCTGGTCACGCACGACCTCGAGGAGGCGCTCGCGCTGTCCGATGTCGTCTATCTGCTGTCGCATGGGCCGCGCGCGCGCATCTCGCGGCGCTACGAGGTGCCAATCCCGCGGCCGCGCGACGTGGTGACGGCACGCACCCATCCCGCTTTCGCGCCGCTGCTCGAGGCGCTGTGGCGCGACCTGTCGCGCGAAGTGGCGGGCGAGACGGCCGCGGCATGAGGCGCGCGCTCGACCGCGTCTGGCTGCGCCAGCTCGCCGCGCTCATCGTCTTCCTGGCGCTGTGGGAGGGGGCGGGCCGCGCCGGGCTGTTGAACCCGCTTTATGTTCCGCGGCCCTTGGCGGTGGCGGCGGCGCTCATCGAGCTGTTCGGCAGCGGGACCATCTGGCCGCACTTGGCCGCGACCTTCAGCGCGGCGGTGGCGGGCCTCGTGCTCGGCCTCGCCGTCGGCATCGTGCTTGGCATTCTCGCCGCGCTGGTGCCGTTCGTCGCCGAGATCGTCGAGCCCTTCATGATCCTGCTCAACGCGGTGCCGCGCGTGGTGCTGGCGCCGCTCTTCGTCATCTGGTTCGGCATCGATCTCGGCTCGAAGATCGCGCTCGCCTTCATCCTCGTCGCCGTGCTGATCTTCTTCACGGTCTACACCGGCATCCGGCAGGTCGACCGGCGGCTGGTCGAGCGCGTCGTCACGCTGGGCGGCGGCCGCGCCGCTTTGCTGCGCGAGGTCTATCTTCCGTCGCTGGTGGCGTGGATCCTCGGCCAGCTCAAGGTCGCCGTCGGCTTCGCCTTCACCGGCGCCATCGTCGGCGAGTTCGTCGCCGCCAGCCGGGGCTTGGGATACCTGCTGTCCTTCGCGCAGAGCACCTACAACGCCGCGCTGATGCTGGCGCTGGTGCTGATCATCGTCGCCTTCGTGCTGCTGATCTTCGCGCTCGCCGGGCGGCTCGAGCGCCGCCTGCTGCGCTGGCGCGGCTGACGCCCGCGGCTATTTCTCGACCCTCTCCGCCTCGAGCTTCTCGATCAGGCTCGGCAGCACGCGCAGATCGTAGCCCTTGACCGCGGCCTCGGCGACGAGCTTGAGCGCGCTCTCGTCGTTGAACAGCACGCGCGTCGCCGCCCACATGAGATAGCAGCGCGTGCCGCTGCGGCAATGCGCAAGGATCGGTTGCGGGCTGCGCAGCAGCATCTTCTCGAACTCCGCCACCTGCGCGCGGGTGATG
>DASWFH010000495.1:0-2513 GCA_036394355.1 Allostellaceae bacterium
AGGCCGAGGTGCCGCTCGGGCAGAACGATATGGTCCTCGCGCGGCAACGCGCCGAAGACGCAAACGCCGAGCTGTGCGATCGCATCGGCCACCAGGGCGCGATGGCGGTCGCTGCCGACGCGGTTGAGCACGACGCCCGCGATGCGGACGGCTGAATCGTGCGACAAGAATCCGCGCACCACCGCCGCCGCGGATTGCGCCTGAGCCTGCACGTCGAGGACCAGCACGACCGGCAAGGCGAAACGCGCGGCGAGGTCGGCCGCGGCGCCGGTGCGGCCGCTCGGCCCCGCTACGCCATCGAACAGCCCCATGACGCCTTCGATCACCAGCAGTTCGCAGTCACGTGCGGTTTCGCCCATGAGCGCGTCGAGCAGCGCGGGAGGCATCGCCCAAGTGTCGAGGTTGAAGCCTTGGGCTCCGGTGGCGGCGGCATGAAACGCCGGATCGATATAGTCGGGGCCCGCTTTCGCCGCCCGCACTGCGATGCCCCTTCTTTTGAGCGCCGCAAGGATGCCGAGCGTCACCGTCGTCTTGCCGGCGCCGGAATTGGGGGCTGCAATGATGAGACCGCGCGCCGTCATCGCGCCGCTTCGCTTTCCGCCATATGGACGGCATCGATGAGGCGTTCGCGCACGTTCACGATGTTTCCGATGACGATGATCGACGGCGCGCCCAGCTGATGCGCCTGCGCGTCGGCGGCCACACGATCGAGCGTGGACAGGACGATGCGCTCATCCACCATTGTTGCGCTGACGACGATCGCGGCGGGTGTGGTGGGCGGCAAACCGCCGCGCATCAATTCATCGGCGATCTTCGCGAGATTTCGCATCGCCATATAGAGCACGATCGGCTGGCCGGTGCGCGCGAGCGCGCCCCAATCGACGCCATCCTGATCCGCGCCATAGCCCGCAGCAAGGATGATTGCCCTGTTGATGCCTCGCAGCGTCGCGGGGATTGCGGCCGCAGTCAGTCCCGCCAGCCCTGCCGTGACGCCGGGGATGATCCGGAACGGAACGCCGGCGGCCTTGAGCGCCAGCGCTTCCTCGCCGCCGCGCCCGAACACGCACGGATCGCCCCCCTTGAGCCGCAAGACGCGCTTTCCCGCGCGCGCGAGCTCGATGAGGCGGTTGGAGATGTCGCCCTGCTCGGCGGACGGACGGCCGCCGCGCTTGCCCGCGAATTCGAGCCGCGCCTGCGCCCCCGCGAGCGCCAGCACGCGGCGATCCACGAGCGCGTCGTGCACGACGACGTCGGCCTGTGAAAGGCCGGCGAGCGCATCAAGCGTCAGCAACCCCGGATCTCCAGGTCCGGCGCCCGCGAGCCAAACATGACCTGGCGCAAGCACTGGGGCATCGGCGCGTATAGGGGCGGCTGCGCGTTCTTCGGTCATCGGCCGTCCCCGTGATTGCGCCAGGTCGATGCCCTATACCCACAGCATGGCAGACGGCAGCGCGCGTGCTCGCGGACATTGAGATCGCGCGCGAAGTCGCGGTCTTCGGCCGCGACGGAGCTCTCGTCGGCTGCACGGCGTTCGCGCCTGCTCACGGCTTTCCTTCTCCCCGAAAGCGACGGCGATAGCTCGGATCGTAAAGTGCGCTGTCGCGGAAATCTTCCACGGCCAATGCGCGACCGATCAGGATAATGGCGGTGCGCTCGATTTGTTCGGTCGCGAGCTTGGCGCCGATGTCCGCGAGCGTGCCCCGCACGATGCGCTCGTCCGGCCAAGTCGCGCGCGCCACCACGGCGACGGGACAGTCGCCTCCATAGACCGGCATCAGCTCGGCGACAATCGTGTTGACGGCTTGAATTGCGAGGTGAAGCACCAGCGTCGCACCGGTCGCAGCGAACGCATGCAGCCGCTCGGCGGCCGGCATCGGCGAGGCCCGCCCCGGCATCCGAGTGAGAATGACGCTCTGGGCCACCTCGGGCACGGTGAGCTCGCGGCCGAGGAGAGCTGCGGCCGCGGCGAATGCCGGCACACCGGGGGTCAAGGTATAAGGAATGCCGCGGCGCTCGAGCCTGCGGATTTGCTCGGCGACGGCGCTGAATACGGACAGATCGCCGGATTGAAGCCGCGCCACGTCCTGTCCGGCGGCATGGGCCGCCACGCATTCGGCTTCGATGTCGTCGAGGGTCAGCGGCGCAGTGTCGACCAGTCGAGCCCCGGCCGGACAATATCGCAGCAGGTCCGGCGGGACGATCGAGCCGGCATAGAGACAGATAGGGCATCGCCCCAGCAGGTCGCGGCCACGGACCGTAATAAGGTCGGCGGCGCCTGGGCCGGCGCCGATGAAGTGCACGCTCATGATCGCTCCTCGCTGACGGCCAGCGCACAGGTCGCGCTTCCGACCGCGATCCGCGGCAGGATCAGCCGCGCCGAGAGGCCGCCGCCTGCCAGCGCCGCCGCTTCGGCGACGGAGGGGATCCCCATCAGCGCAAGCACGCGCTCGGAGCGGGTTTCGGCACGCGCGCCTGCGGCCGCGAGGTCGGCCTCGGGAATCAGAACGAGAGGC
>DASWFH010000496.1:0-1636 GCA_036394355.1 Allostellaceae bacterium
GGGCACCTCGCGCATCACCATGCGCTCGTTCTCGCTGACCCATTCGACCCGCACCGCGTCGAGGCCGGTGACGCGGCCGTCCTTGCCGGTGAAGGCCTTGGTGGCGACGGCGAAGTCGCGATCGACGCCTTCCTCCTGCGAACTCGAGGTGCGGAGCTTGAGCGGCCAGTTCGGCCAGGTGACGAGCTTTTCCTCATGCTGCGGCGGCAGCGGCAGGATCTCGAGCTGGCTCACCGAGCGCGCCTTGTGACGGTTCGACGTGCCGATGCAGTCCGAGCCGGTGTCGCCGCCGCCGATCACCAGCACGTCGCGCCCGGTCGCCATGATGCTTTCCGTCTCCGGCACCTTCTCGCCAGCGACGCGGCGGTTCTGTTGCACCAGGAATTCCATGGCGTAATGGATGCCGTTGAGCTCGCGTCCGGGCACCGGCAGGTCGCGCGGCGCCTCGGCGCCGATCGCCAGGACCAGCGCGTCGTAGTCGCGCATCAGCCGCTCGACCGGCACATTGACGCCGATATGGCTGTTGGGATGGAACTCGACGCCCTCCGCGCGCATCTGCCCGATGCGGCGGTCGATGACGTGCTTCTCCAGCTTGAAGTCGGGAATGCCGTAGCGCAGCAAGCCGCCGATGCGCGCCGCCCTCTCGAACACGGCGACGTCATGGCCGGCGCGAGCGAGCTGCTGCGCGCAGGCGAGCCCGGCCGGGCCCGAGCCGATCACCGCGACGCGCTTGCCGCTGCGGCGAGTGGCGATCTGCGGCTCGACCCAGCCTTCGGCCCAGCCGCGCTCGATGATGGCGTGCTCGATGGTCTTGATCGTCACCGGCTGCTCGATGAGGTTGAGCGTGCAGGCGGCCTCGCAGGGCGCCGGGCACACCCGGCCGGTGACGTCGGGGAAATTGTTGGTCTGATGCAGCACAACGAGCGCGCGCTGCATGTCGCCGGCGTAGACCAGGTCGTTCCAGTCCGGAATGATGTTGTTGACCGGACAGGCGTGGTGGCAATAAGGCGTGCCGCAATCCATGCAGCGCGCGCCTTGCCGGCGCAACTCGTCCTCGGGCAGCGCGCGCGTGAACTCGCGCCAATGCTGGACGCGGTCGGCGACCGGCGCATAGGCGCGCTCGCGCCGCTGGAACTCCAGAAAACCGGTCGGCTTGCCCATGTCAGTCGTCGCCCACGGCCACGCTGACTTCCGGGCGCTCGGTGACGCGTGTGCGCGCCTGGAGCTGCTGCAGGGCGCGCCGGTACTCGATCGGCATCACCTTGATGAATTTCGACCGGTAGTCGTTCCAGGCCGAGAGGATCAGCTTGCCGCGCGGGCTGCCGGTATAGCGCACGTGGCGAGCGATGAGGCGCCGCACCAGCTGCTCGTCGCTCTGCGTCAGGCTGTGCGCGATGTCGACCAGGCCATGCGCGTCGAGATCGCCGCCGCGGTGCTCGAGCGCGTCGAGGGTGTCGTCCTCGTCGGCGACCGGCTCGAGCTCGACCATGGCGAGGTTGCAGCGCCGCTCGAACGCGCCGTGCTCGTCCAGAACATAGGCGATGCCGCCGCTCATGCCGGCGGCGAAATTGCTGCCGGTCTCGCCGAGCACGACGACGGTGCCGCCGGTCATGTACTCGCAGCCATGCGCGCCGAC
>DASWFH010000497.1:0-4318 GCA_036394355.1 Allostellaceae bacterium
CGCGATCTGGCCGCAGGCCTGGCTCGGCCTTTTCGGCGACGACCCGCGCATGCTCGCCGCCGGGACGGCCTATCTGCGCAGCGTCGGCCCGGCTTACGGCTTCTTCGGCCTCGGGCTGTCGCTCTACTTCGCCTCGCAGGGGGCGGGCCGCCTGCTGTGGCCGCTCTTCGCCGGTTTCATGCGCCTCACCATCGCCGTCGGCGGCGGCTGGCTCGCGCTGCGCCTCACCGGGTCGCTCGGCTGGGTGTTCGCCGCGCTCGCCGCCGCCCTCCTCACCTACGGCGTGCTGCTGTCGAGCGCCATCGCCTCCGGCGTCTGGTTCCGGCGCGACGCGATCGGGAGGACGCCATGACCGCACCGAGCCGCAGCCGCACCATCAGCTGGCGCGAGCCGGTGCCCGACCTCCGCGAGTTCGCGGCGATGAGCGGGCTCGACTATCTGCGCCACGCGCTGGGCGACGGCGCGCGTGTGCCGCCGATCGGCGTGCTCCTGGATTTTCGTCCCATCCGCTTCGAGCACGGCCTCGCCGTGTTCGAGGCGATGCCGGCGGAGTTCCACTACAACCCGCTCGGCACCGTGCATGGCGGCTTCGCCGCGACGCTGCTCGACTCGGCGCTGGGCTGCGCCGTCCACACCACGCTGAAACCGGGCCTCGCCTACACCACGGTCGAGCTCAAGGTGAATTACGTGCGGCCGATGTCGGCCAAGACCGGCCTCGTTACCTGCGAGGGCCGCACCATCAGCGTGGGTGCGCGCATCGCCACCTCGGAAGCGCGGCTCAGCGGCGCCGACGGCAAGCTCTACGCTCACGGCACCGCCACCTGCCTCATCTTCCCGATCGCCGGCGCGCGCGTAAGCGGCGTGTCCTCATAAAGCGGCCGCGGGCCGCGTCAGGCAGAAGAGCCCCGCCCTGATCGAGAAGGGCGGGGCCGACCGCCGCGGGAAAGGAGTAGCACGGCGATCGCAAGGCAATGGACGTGTCGGCGATCCTACCAATCGGTGCCGCTGCCGGGATGGTAGATCTCGCGGTCGAGCTGGTCTTGTGGGCCACCCTTGCCATTGAGATCGAGTGGGCGGGCTGCTGCTGCCTTCGACGCGTCCGATGCGACATTTGACGGGTTCGCAGCGTAGGCCGACGAGGCCGCCGCCTTGGCGGCTGCGGTCGCCCGTGCCAGCGGCGTATCATTGGGATTGGCGTACCTGGCGGACTGAGCGGACTGCATCTCTATCGTGTCATCACCGCCGAAAGCGTCATAGGCAAAGGCCGACGTGGCGGCGCCGGAGACGGCCGGGAGGACCACGGCCATGGAGATCGCGGCGGCGCGCGCCAGCGAAGCGATGCGGAAATTCTTGGACATTGTGATCCTTCCTTCCTGAGTCTGATGAGGCGCGACTGTCGCGCTCCCGATGGCCCACACATAAGGTCAGTGCAGGGGTTCGATAACCGAGCAGATGCTGAAAGGACCATTCAGCGACGCTGCGCAATCCTTCACATCGGCGTGAACAAAGCGATGCGCATCTCGCCGGCACTCGCAAGCTCGACTTGCCGCGAACGCTGCTCGGCCTCACATCAGTGCCGGTGAGTATGATCCCAGAGGGATACGATGCGCGATAAGGGACGGGTGTTGCTTGTCGCGGCGCTATCGATGCTGGCTGCGTGCGACACGGGGAGCAGCGGGCCGATTCCCTTCGACATCGGCGAGAGCGAGGGCTGTTATGGCAATCCGAATTGGACGCCGCCGGAGTTTCGGCGACCCGTGCCGCCGCCCGGCTCAGGTATCGTTCAGCTCAGCCCGATCCCCGGCGAGAGCGGGGTGAGCAACACGAGCAGCTGTCTCAGCGGTGGCGGCGGCCATCGTTAGCCGGCCTCGCGCTCCAAGGCATCGCGAGCTGCATGGATCGTCGGCAGCAGGCCCGGGTCGTCACAGGCCCAACTTCGGCGGTGCCCGCTCTGCTGAACGCCACATGTTCCGCGATCCGGGCTAGGACACTGCGGCGCACTGCACACGCGTCGACGAGAAACCACATGTTTGGCGCCGCCTAGGCGGCTTGACTTGGTCGGCGAGCGCAGCCGACAGTCAAGTCGCCGACGGCTGGCCGAGGCGTTGAATGGCCACGCTATTGATGCCCTTGCCCAAGCACGACTTCGATCCGACGGAGACCGGCGTGCCTTGGCGCGTGCTGCGCGACCGTGGGCATCGCGTCGTCTTCGCCACGCCGGACGGCCGGCCGGGAGACGCCGATCCGAAAATGGTGACCGGCCAAGGGCTTGGCATCTTCGCGCGCTTGCTGAAGGCCGATGACATTGGCCGCCGCGCTTATGATGAGATGGCGCAATGCGCGGAATTTCAGCGTCCGATCGTCTACGACGACATCCGAGAGGGCGATTTCGACGCGCTGCTCCTGCCCGGCGGCCACGCCAAGGGCATGCGGCCCTATCTCGAATCCGCGCGGCTGCAAACGGCCGTTGTCGGGTTTTTCGCGCAGCGCAAGGTGGTTGGCGCCATTTGCCATGGGGTCGTGCTGGCGGCTCGTTCGCGCGTTGCCGGCGGTAAATCGGTTCTTCACGGCCGCAAGACGACGGGCCTCACGAAGCTCATGGAGCTGAGCGCCTGGGCGGTAACTTCTCTTTACCTCGGCGACTACTATCGGACATATCCGACGACCGTCGAGGACGAGGTGCGCGCTGCGCTCGCGCGTCCCGAAGACTTTCTCACCGGTGCGGTCGCGCTGGCCCGCGACGCGCCCGGCAAGCTGGACGCGGGGTTCACCGTTCGTGACGGGAACTATCTGTCGGCGCGCTGGCCTGGAGACGCACACCGCTTCGCCAGCGAGCTTGCCGGCATGGTGGAGCGGCCAAACCTCTAGGACAGGCTGCGCCGCGCGGCGGATGCCCAAAGAAAGACGCTCTCCATCGATGTCCTGAGTGACCGACTCCCGCTTCCGGCACCTGTAGCGCCGGCCCCCCCCTCTCCGCGTGGGCTTATCCCGATGTCATTGAAACGCGATCGGATTAATGCCGCAGCAGCGACAGGAGGAGCGCCAAACCCAGCAGCGCGGCTAAGCCCTGCCAGAAGCGGAGCGGGGCGCGTTCGTAGAGCGTCAGCGGCCGGCGGACCGCGGCCGGCGCGCGCACCGGTCCCGCCTCCATCTCCACGGCGAATTCGATCATGTCGCGAAAACGCTCGGCGGGATCGGTGGCGATCGCTCGCCCCAGCACCGCCTGGAGCCACGCCGGGAGATCCGGGCGCAGGAGCGAGAGCTCCTTCGGCCGGTCGCGGCGCGGCGGGCTCGTCGCGTCCGGATTGCCGTAAGGGAACTCGCCGGTGAAGGCGCGGAACAGGGTGACGCCGAGCGCGTAGATGTCGGTGGCCTCGTTTCCGGGTTCGCCGCCGAACATCTCGGGCGCCATGTAGCCGGGGGTGCCGGGAATGTCCTCGGGCGGGAAGTCCTCGAGCCCGGGTATGCGCACCACCCCGAGATCGATCAGCTTCAGCGATCCCTCGCTCTCGAGGATGACGTTGTCCGGCTTGATGTCGCGATGGATGATGCCGGCGCGGTGCAGCGCCCCCGCCGCCCGGGCGAGCTTGATCGCGATGTTCCGTCCTTCCTCGAGACCCAGAGACGGGCGGCGCGCCAGCCGGGTCTCCAGGAGCTCGCCCTGATAAAGCGGCATGACGGTGTAGAGGCAGGTCTGCCGCCCCGGCGGCAGCTCCATGATGTGGCCGACCCAGGGGCTGTTGACGCGCGCGCCCACCCACGCCTCGCGCACGAACGCCGCGCGGTAAGTGGCCACGGCGGCGACCTGGGGCTTGGGGAACTTCAACACCACCTCGCCGCCCTCGACCTCGTCCAGCGCGCCGAAGAGGCGGCTGTATCGGCCGTCTGACAGCAGCGCCTTGAGGACAAAACCATCGACGGTTTCGCCGGCGATCGGCACCGGGATCAGCGGCAGCTGCATGACGGCGACGCCGATGTCGGCCGATTCCGCTGCCGGGAGCCCAACCACATCCAGCACGAGGGCGGTCGTGTTGTCGGTGCTGCCGGATTGCAGCGCGGCCGCCACCACCGCGCGGGCGGAATCTCCGGAAGCCGAGCGTTCGCGCAGGATATCGGCGATGCTTTCGTCCGTCAGGAAGGCGTGCACGCCATCGCTGCACAGGAGGAAGCGGTCGTGCAAAGCCACCGGCTGCGCGCCGTAGTCCAGGCGCACCTCCGTCTCGACGCCGAGCGCGCGGGAAAGGATGCCCGATCGGCCGGCGCCGCTCTCCCGCACATGGTCGGTGGTGAGACAGGCCAGGCGATCGCGCCTCAGCCG
>DASWFH010000498.1:0-4610 GCA_036394355.1 Allostellaceae bacterium
AACCATCGAGCATGGCTGCGACCTCGTCATGCATTCGGCGACGAAATGGCTCGGCGGCCATGGCGTCGCCATCGGCGGCGCGCTCATCGACGGCGGCCGCTTCGATTGGGAAGCATCGGGCAAGTTTCCGACGCTGACCGAACCCTATGCCGGCTATCACGGCATCGATTTCGCCGGGGAGTTCGGGCCGCAGGCCTTCGTCATGCGGGCGCGCGTCGAGGGATTGCGCGATTTCGGCGCCTGCATGAGCCCGGCGCATGCCTTTCACCTGCTGCAAGGGGTCGAGACTCTGCCGTTGCGCATGGCACGGCATATGGACAACACGCGGCGCGTGCTCGATTTCCTGACCGCGTCCGAGGCAGTGGCCTGGGTGACGCATCCCGATCTGCCTGATCATCCCGATCACGCTCTCGCGCAGCGCCTGCTGCCGCAGGGCGCGGGGTCGATCGTGAGCTTCGGCGTCAAGGGCGGTCGCGCCGCGGGCAAGCGCTTCGTCGACAGCCTCAAGCTGGTCTCGCATCTCGCCAATGTCGGCGACGCCAAGACGCTGGTCATCCATCCCGCCAGCACGACGCATCAGCAGCTCGACGCCGCCGCCCTCGCCGCTTCCGGGATCGGCGAGGACCTGATCCGCCTCTCGGTCGGGCTCGAGGATGCCGAGGACATCATCGACGATATGGCGCAGGCGCTGCGCGCGTCGCAGAAGGCGGCGAGCACGCGGTCGGCGGCGGAGTAGATGCCGCACATGCACGTCGCGCTCGACGGCAGACGCATCTTCGCCGGCACGGGCGGGCGAGACCACGAGCCCGCCCTGCCGGGGATCGTGCTGGTGCACGGCGCCGGCATGGACCACAGCGTCTTCGCGTTCCAGGCCCGCGCGCTCGCGCATCACGGCCGCAACGTGCTGGCCATTGACCTGCCCGGCCACGGCCGCAGCGAAGGCCCGGCCCTCGACAGCGTCGCCGCCATGGCCGAGTGGGTGCTGCGCGCTGCTTCCGCCTGCGGCATGGAGCGCTTGCGCATCGCCGGGCACAGTATGGGTGCGCTCGTCGCGCTCGAGTGCGCGGCGCGCGCCGGCGCGCGTATCGAGGCGCTCGCACTGCTCGGCTTCGTGCCGGAGATGCGCGTCCATCCCGATCTGCTCGCGGCGGCGCGCGCCGGGAGCCACAGCACGGTCGAGCTGATGACGAGCTGGAGCCTGAGCGCGCAGGCGCAGCTCGGCGCCAATCCGGCGCCCGGGCTGTGGCTCAGCGGCGGCGCCCTGCGGCTGCTCGAGCGGGCCGATCCCGCGAGCCTGGCCGCCGACCTCGCGGCTTGCGACGCCTATCGCGATGCCGGCGCCGCGGCGGCGCAGATCGGCTGCCCGACTCTGCTGCTGCTCGGCGGCGGGGACCGCATGACGCCGGCCTCGCGCGCCCAGGCTTTCGCGGGCCGCTTCGCCGATGTGCGGATCAGCGTGCTGCCGGAGGTCGGCCACATGATGATGGCGGAGGATCCCGTGGCGACGCTGGCGGCGATGAAGGCGATTCTCTGATGGCGGAGCCGGACACGGAGCGGCGGGGTCTTCGTCGCTCGCGCGCCGCGTGCCGTCAAAATGACACGGGCGCCGGAATTTCACGGGCGCGCGGGCACGGAAAAAGGGCGGCGCCCCGCGCCGCCCTTTTGTCGCTGCACTCGAAAGCGGTTATGCGCGTCAGGCCGCCTTCTGATCGATCACCCGCGCGGTGCTGTCGCCGCTGGTGATCTCGATCTTGCGCGGCTTCATCGCCTCGGGGATCTCGCGCACGAGATCGACATGGAGCAGACCATTGGCGAGGCTCGCGCCGGCGACCTTGATATGGTCGGCGAGCTGGAAATGGCGCTCGAAGGCGCGTCGCGCGATGCCGCGATGCAGATATTTCGCGGCGTCCTCGTCCTTCCTGGACTTGCCGCTAACCAGGAGCTCGTTCTCCTTGACCGTGATGTCGAGATCCTCGGGCGCGAAGCCGGCCACCGCCATGCTCAGGCGATAGGCGTTCTCGCCGGTCGCTTCGATGTTGTAGGGCGGGTAGGCGCCGGCGCTGTCGACGCGCGTGGCAGCATCGGCGAGCCGCATCAGGCGGTCGAAGCCGATGGTCGAGCGGAAGAGGGGAGAGAGATCGAAACCGTCCATGACCATATCCTCCATAAGAGCAACATGGGCTCGTCGCGCCCGCCGCAGGGGCCGGGCTTGGATGACGAGGTCGGACCCATCCGAGGCATCCGACGGCCGAGGAAATAGGCATTCTTTTTTCAGCGTTCAAGGGGTGCGACGGGCGTGACTCGCGCGCCCGGTTGGGCGATGCTGGGGGACATACCGGTCGCCAGGAGCCTTCGTGCCACAGCCCGCGCATGCGACGGAATTTTTCGGCAAAACCTATGGCGAGGCGATGAGCCTGCTGGTCGAGGCGCGCGACTACCTTGCCCATCGCGAGCCGATCGATCGCGCCGCGCTCGTCGTGGAGGATCGGCTGCGGTTCTGTTCCGAGACCATGCGGCTGACCTCGCGGCTGACGCAGCTCATGGCGTGGCTGCTGGCGCAACGCGCGGTGTATGAGGGAGAAATCTCGCAGCAGCGGGCGCTCGACGGTCACAGCGCCCTTGCCGCGCTCGATATTTGCATGAGAGACGAGGCCACGGAGATGTTGCCGCAACGGCTCGCCAGCCTGCTCGATCGCAGCCGCCGGCTCTATGTCCGGGTCGCACGGCTGGACGAGCTGGCGCGCCGGCTCGTCTGATCCGCATGGTTAATAAAGTTTGAAGCCGGCGCTTTCTCGCTGCCCGCGCGAGGCGCCTTACTTCTTTATCCCGAAACCCTGGAAGCGCTTGTTGAAGCGCGCGAGCTGGCCGCCGTCGATCAGCCGCTGCTGACCGCCGGTCCAGGCGGGATGCGACTTCGAATCGATCTCGAGCCGGAGCGTGTCGCCGGCCTTGCCGTAGGTCGATCGAGTCTTGTAGGTGGTGCCGTCGGTCATCACGACGGTGATCTCGTGATAATCCGGATGGATGCCGTCTTTCATCGCCATGCTCCGCGAAAGGGCGGCTTTATAGCGGAGAGAGGGCGTTCGCGCAACTCTCCATGCGGCGCGGGTGCCGCCGCGCGGTCGTCACGCGAGAGGCTTGCATCGCGGCGCGCGCCCGAAGCGATCGCTCGGGCGAGCCGAGCAGATCTGTTTTCGCGAAGCGCGCGTCGCGCGGTGCCGCGTGCATCTGACTCGCGCTGCGATACGTGGGCGGCGTCGCACGCAGGCGTGACTGCGCCCGATTCGCCGGGAAATGCGCAGCGAAAACACCGCGAACGTGGCTCTCGACTCGGTTTTCACTCCCTTCCGTGACAAAAAAACGCAGTTCGACCCCACTCGATTGCAATTCCATTCGACTTTCGGTTGCGACTTTCATAGAATCGAACGCGTTTCGTCGGCACAGGGGGTTTGAACAGATGAAAGCAAGACGGAAGCGTGCTAAGGCCGCCGCCTCGAAGGGCGCGGCGAAGAAGGCTCCGAAGAAGAAGAAGGCGCGTAGAAAGAAAGCCAAAAAGAAGTAGTTCGGTCGATCCCCGCCGCGACGCTCCAGAACCGAGCGTCGCGGCGGCGACATCCGAAATCCTCCGAAGCCGCGGCAGCAGATGTGCTCCGCGGCTTCGTCCTTTTCAGCGCTCGGTGAGCTTGAGCTCGATGCGCCGATTGCGGCGATAGGCGTCCTCGCCGTCGCGCGCATCGATCGGCTGGTTCTCGCCGAACCCCGCCGCGACCAGGCGGTTGGCAGGGATGCCCTGATCGATGAAGAAGCGCACCACCGAGATGGCGCGCGCCGTCGACAGCTCCCAGTTGGACGGGAATTGCGCGGTGGTGATCGGCCGCTTGTCGGTATGCCCGTCGATCCGCAGCACCCAGTTGAGGTCGGGCGGGATCTTCGCGGAGATCTCCTTGAGCGCCTGGGCTACCGGCAGAAGCTGCTTCTTGGCGTTGTCGCTGAGATCGGCGCTGGCGAGGCCGAACAGCACCTCCGACTGGAAGACGAAGCGGTCGCCGACGACACGGATGTCCGGCCGGTCGCCCAGCGCCTCGCGCAGGCGGCCGAAGAACTCCGAGCGGTAGCGCGCCAGCTCCTCGACCTTGCTGGCAAGTGCCGCGTTGAGGCGCTTGCCGAGATCGGCGATCTGCACCTGCTGCTCCTTGCTCTTCGCCTCGGAAGCGTCGAGGACGGCGGCGATCTGCGCCAGCTGCTGGCGCAGCGCCAGGAGCTGGTGGTTCAGCTGATCGACCGTGCTCTGTGCCTCCGCGAGTCTGGCGTCGCGCTGGGCGACATCTTGCTGCGCAGCGGCGAGCTTGCCTTCGAGATCGCCGGCGCTGCGATTGGCCTTGGCGGTGGCGTCGTCGGCGCGGGCAAGGCGCGTGGTGAGCGCGTCGCGCTCGGCGTTCACCGCCTGAAGCTGGCTCGAGAGCTGGCTCAGGTTGAGCCGCAGATCGGCGCTCGTCTTCTGCTCGAGCGAGAGCAGCTCGGTGATCTCGTTGATCCGCTGCGTCAGGCGCTGGAGGGCGGCGTCGCGCCCCGACAAGGCGTCGGTCAGGTAGAACTGCCCGGCCGTGAAC
>DASWFH010000499.1:0-4760 GCA_036394355.1 Allostellaceae bacterium
CTCGCCGTCGGCGTCTATTTCCTCGCCGTCACCGGACCCGTCACCGGCGTCAAATACCGCCTGCCGCTCGAGCCCCTGCTCATTCTACTGCTGGCTGAGAGCGGCCTATGGATTGCGGCGCGCCGGCGCGCGCGAGGAGCGAGTCCGCGCCGCTCACCGGGACAATAGGATTTTCATCTCCCGGCCGAATCGTCCATAGTTCGGGCGGGCGGCGAGGCGACGCCTGCCAGGGATGGTTGGAACAGGGGAATGACGGTCGAAGGCGACAGGTCGACTATCGCTGCGCCGCGCTTGACGGCAATGACGCCGCGCTCCTGGGTCGGCTTTGTCATCAAGCTGATCGTCACGGTCGCGATCCTCGGGCTGCTGGCTCGGCGCGCCGATTGGCATGCGGTGCTGCAGCGCGCGTCCGCCGCCCAGCGGCCGCTTCTCGTCGCGGCGGTCGCGGTCATCATACTGGCGATTTTCCTGGCCGCCGCGCGTTGGCGGCGGCTGCTGCGGCGTAACGGCATCATGGCGACGTGGTCCTGGGCGATCCGCGCCGCCTTCACCAGCCTCTTCATCGGGCAATTCCTGCCGGGCACCGTGGGCGCGGATGGCGCGAAGCTGTGGCTCTTGTGGCGCGCCGGCCATCCTCTGCGAAGCGGCGCCGCCAGCATTGTCGCGGACCGGTTCACGGCTCTGATCGGCGTGCTCGCGTTGATCCTCGCGAGCCTGCCGGACCTTCTCAGCCTTTCGGCGCCCGACATGGTCCATGCCGTGCTGGCGGCCGTGGTCGCGATCGCCGTCGCGCTCGGCCTGGTGCTGTGCGTGCCCATCAGGCTGCCCGCCGTGTTGCGCGGCGGGCGCCTGGAGGCGGTATTCCGCATGCTCGACGACGTGCGCAACTCGATCTGGTCGGGCGCTGCGGCATTCGCGATCGCCCTGTCGGTGTCGATACATCTTCTCGCCGTCACTGCAGTCGTGCTGATCGCGACGTCCCTCGGCGTGGCGCTCGATTTCCGCCACGCCGTCGGCATCGTCGCCACCGCCGTCCTGCTGGCGGCCGTGCCGCTGTCGGTGAATGGCTGGGGCATACGCGAAGGCGCCATGGTCGCCGGCCTGTCGCTGGTCGGCATCGGTCAGGCCGATGCTTTCCTGATCTCCGTGCTGTTTGGGCTCGGGATGATGCTGTCGACCTTGCCGGGCGCCGCCTTGTGGCTGTTCAAAGGGTGGACGAGGGAAGCGTGACACTGGCCGCGCCACATTTGCGCGAAGTGGAAGGCGAGCGCCCGTTGAGCGCGCGCCAACAGGAGATACGCGCACATTTCGACCGCATTGCCGGCGAGAGGGACGCGTGGCTCGCGCGCAATCGCTTCTTCTACGAGGGCGATCGCGCCTATATGCGCTTCCTCATTCCGCCCGGCCGGTCCGTGCTGGAGATCGGCTGCGGCAGCGGCGATCTGCTGCGCGCACTCGATCCGTCGCGCGGCGTCGGCGTCGATATCAGCGGCGAGATGATCCGCATCGCCGCCGAGCGCCATCCCGATTTCGAATTCCACGTCGGCAACGGCGAGGATCCGGCGATCCTCGACCGCATCAGTGGCACGTTCGACTTCATCGTGTTGTCGGACACCATCGGCTATCTCGAGGATTGCGAGGCGGCCTTCGCCGCGCTGCGCCGTCTCTGCACGATGCGCACGCGCCTCATCATCGCCTATTACTCGCGGCTGTGGGAGCCGGTTCTCTCGCTCGGCGGTCGTCTCGGCATGAAGATGCCGTCGCCGCCGCAGAATTGGCTCTCGACCGACGACACCATCAATCTCCTGACGCTCTCCGGCTTCGAGTTCATCCGGCGCGAGTGGCGCCAGCTGGTGCCGAAGCGCTGGCTCGGGCTCGGCAGCCTCGTCAACCGCTACCTCGGCCCGCTGCCGGGCATCCGGCGCTTGAGCCTGCGCAGCTATGTCGTCGTGCGGCCGGTCATGACCGGGAGCCCGTCCGCGCCGCAGCCCAGCTGCACGGTGCTCATCCCCTGTCGCAACGAGCGCGGCAACATCGAGAACGCGGTGCGCCGCTTGCCGGACTTCGGCAACGATCTCGAAATCCTTTTCGTCGAGGGACACAGCCGGGACGGGACCTATGAGGAGTGCTTGCGGGTCCGCGACGCCTATCCGCAACGCAACATCCGCGTGATGCGCCAGCCCGGCAAGGGCAAGAGCGACGCGGTGCGCGCCGGCTTCGCCGAGGCGCGGGGCGACATCCTGATGATCCTCGACGCCGACCTGACGGTGCCACCCGAGGCCATGCCGAAATTCTACAATGCGCTTGTCGCCGGGCGCGGCGAGTTCGTCAACGGTACGCGCCTCGTCTACCCCATGGAAGACCGGGCGATGCGGCGACTGAACTTCATCGCCAACCGGAACTTCGCGGTCATCTTCTCCTACCTGCTCAATCAGCGCTTCACCGACACGCTGTGCGGCACCAAGGCGCTGTGGCGCGCCGACTACGAGCAGATCGTGGCGAACCGCGTCTATTTCGGCGATTTCGATCCGTTCGGCGATTTCGATCTCATCTTCGGCGCGGCGAAGCTCAATCTCAAGATCGTCGAGCTGCCGGTCCGCTATTCGGATCGCGCCTATGGCGAGACGCAGATCTCGCGGTTCCGCCACGGCTGGCTGCTCATTCGCATGGTGGGATTCGCGTGGCGCAAGCTCAAGGCGCTGTAGCCGCCGTCGACCCGCGCACCGCGGAGAACCGGTTCCAGTGGCAGCGCAAGCCGGCGCTGCGCGCCATCTATGCCGATCTCTACCGCCGCATGGCCGCGCAATGCGTGCCCGGCCGGACCTTCGAGATCGGCGGCGGGTCCGGCAATTTCAAGGAATACGCCGCCGACGTCGTCGCCTCGGACATCGCCTTTGCCCCGTGGCTCGACCTCGTCGCCGACGCGCAGCTTCTGCCCATCGCCGCCGGCAGCCTCGCCAATATCGTGATGTTCGACGTACTGCATCACATCGAATTCCCGCGTGCATTCTTCGCGGAAGCGGCGCGCGTGCTCGCGCCGGGTGGCCGCATCGTCATGGTCGAGCCCGCCATCACCGTCGCGAGCTGGCCGTTCTATCGCTTCGTCCATCCCGAGCCGGTGCGCATGGGCGAGGATCCGCTGCGCGAGGGCCGACCGGGGCGGCGCCGCGATCCCTTCGCGGCCAACCAGGCTTTCCCGACGCTGCTCGCCACGCGCCACCGGCGTCGCTTCGCGGCACTGTTTCCCCGGCTCGACCTCATCCGCGTCGAATGGCTGAGCCTTTTTGCCTATCCGTTATCCGGCGGCTTTCGGCCGTGGAGCGCGATACCCGCCGGCGTGGTGGCGGACGTGTTGCGGCTCGAATCGCTGGTAGCCCCGTGGCTCGGGCGCCTCATGAGCTTTCGCATGCTGATGGTGGTCGAGGCCAAGGCATGAGCCGGTCCGCCGCCGAATCGAGATCGCGCGTCATGCCTTGTAGGACGGGTCGTCGCGGTCGAGGCGGCGCACCATCGCGGCCCACGCATATTGCGCGCCGCCGCTGCCGCTGCGGCCGAATTGCGCGGTGATGCCGACCGCTTCCGGCGCGGCGCTGACGAGCTTGCTGCTACACGCCATGGCGCGAAGCTGGGCGCGCGCCGCCTTCTCCAGCAGGAACATGGTGACGAAGGCCTCGCCGATGCTGCGCCCGGCCACCAGCGTACCGTGGTTGCGCAGGATCATCACCGCCTTGTCGCCGAGATCGCGCGTCAGGCGCTCGCGCTCCTCCAGGTTGAGCGCGATGCCTTCGTAATCATGGAAGGCGATGTTGCCGTGGAAGAACATCGCCGTCTGCGACAGCGGCAGGAGCCCGCCCTCGATCATCGATAGCGCCATGCCCGCCTCGGTGTGCAGGTGGATGACGCAGCCTACTTCCGGCCGCGCGGCGTGGATGGCGCTGTGGATAGTGAACCCCGCCGCATTGATGGGATAAGGCGAGTTGCCGATGATCTTGCCGTCGAGGTCGACCTTGACGAGATTGGACGCGGTGACCTCCTCGAAGGCGACGCCGAACGGGTTGATGAGAAAATGGTGCTCGGGCCCGGGCACGCGGGCGGAGATGTGGTTGTAGATGAGCTCGTCCCAGCCCTCGCGCCGGGCGAGGCGGTAGCACGCCGCAAGCTCAATCCGCGTCCGGCGCTCGTCCTCGCTCGCCGTCGCGTTGGCGAGAACCCGCTCGCCGCCCATCGTCACCGTCTGCTGCATCGCAACCTCCTCGGCATGGTCTGTCGCATTGCTCACCCGAACGCGGCGGCTTTCACCCGCTCCGGCGCAAGCGGCAGGTCGCGCAGCCGCGCCCCCGTCGCATGCGCCACGGCGTTGGCGATGGCGGCCGCCGTCGGACCTTGCGCCGCTTCGCCGGCGCCCAATGATTTCTCGGTTGGACGGTCCAGCACCGTGACGTCGATGACCGGCACCTCGGGGAAGGTGAGGATGGGATAGCCCTGCCAGTCCCGCGAGACGATGCCGCTGCGGTCGAAGCCCACGCGCTCCTTGAGCGTCCAACTCGTCGCCTGGATGATGCCGCCCTCGGTCTGGTTGATGAGCCCGTTGGGATTGACGACCTGGCCCGCGTCGATCGCCGCCGTGGCCCTGGTGACGCGCACGGCGCCGCTGCGCCGGTCGACCTCGGCGTCGACCACGACCGCCATGTAGGCGGAGAGGTTCTTGTATTTGGCGAAGCCGATGCCGCGCCCGCGGCCGGTGCGCCCCGGGAGGTTCG
>DASWFH010000500.1:0-6018 GCA_036394355.1 Allostellaceae bacterium
ATCGGCGACATTTTCCGCAACCGCGGCGCCGACACCACCGTAGCCACGGTCGGCAGCCGCAAGATCGACCAGCACCAGCTCGTCCAGGCCATCAACGAGGATTCCGAGCAGCTGCGCGGCATGTTTGGCGGCGCGCGGCCCGATCCCGAGCAGCTGAAGCAGCTCGGCATCGTCGACAACGCCCTGCAGCGCCTCATCAACCGCGATCTGGTCGATCTCGAGATCGGCCATCTCGGCCTGGCGCTGAGCGACGGCGCGGTGAGCCAGGCGATCCGCTCGAACCGCGCCTTCCAGGACGAGAAGGGGCAGTTCGACCCCGACCGCTACAAGGCCGTGCTCGCCAACCAGCACCTGACCGTGCCGCAATTCGAGAGCCTGCTGCGCGGCGATATGGTCCGACAGCATCTGAGCCATGCGCTCGTTGCCGGCGTCGCACCGCCGCCCGCGTTGGTCGATGCGCTCTATCGCAGCCGCGACGAGCACCGCGTCGCCGCGGTGGCGACCGTGCCGCCGAGTGCCGCCGGCGAGCCGGGCACGCCCAGCAACGAGGAGCTCGCCGCGTTCTACGACCAGCACAAGGATGCCTTCCGCGTCGCGGAGCTGCGCAGCTTCAATGTCGGGGAGCTGCTGCTCGACGACGTCGCGGCGGCCATCGACGTGCCCGACGACAAGCTGCGCGAGGAGTATCAATCGCGCATCGCCGAGTTCCACACGCCGGAGCAGCGCCATCTGCAACAGATCCTGCTCGCCGACGAGGCCAAGGCCAAGGAGGCCGAAGCCCAGCTCGCCTCCGGCAAGGATTTCGCGGCCGTGGCCAAGGACGTCGCCGACGCCACGCCGGACATGATCGATCTCGGCTTCTTCGTCCATGACGATTTGCCGCCCAAGCTCGCCGAGGAGGCCTTTGCCGCCAAGCGCGGCGAGCCGACCCACCCGGTCCAGGATGAGCTCGGCTGGCATATCCTGCTCGCCACCGAGATCAAGCCCGAGGTGACGCAGCCCTTCGAGGCCGTCAAGGACAAGCTAAAGACGGAGGTCGCGCGCGAGATGGCGGGCGACCAGATCGCCAAGGCGGCCAACCAGGTCGACGACGCGCTCGCCGGCGGCGCTTCCTTCGCCGATGTCGTGCAGCGCTTCAACCTCAAGGTGGCGAAGGTCGAGAATGTCGGCGCCAACGGTCGCGACCTCGCCGGCAAGGAGATCGAGCTGCCGCAGCCCGGCGCGGAGATCCTGCACACCGCCTTCGCCACCGACGCCGGCCAGACGAGCCAGCTCAGCGAGATGGGCGATGCCGGCTATTATCTGGTGCAGGTCGAGAAGGTGACGCCGGCGGCATTCAAGCCGCTCGACGCGGTCAAGGCGGACGCGATCAAGCTGTGGCAGGACGACAAGCGCAACGCGGCGCTCGAAAGCCTCGCCAAGGAGATGACGGACGCGGTCAATGGCGGCCAGAAGCTCGCCGAAATCGCCGCCGCCCGCAAGATTCCGACCTTCACCAGCGCGCCCTTGCAGCGCGCGCATGGCGACGAGAACGTGCCGGCAGCCCTCGTGGCCAAGATCTTCGAGACCGATGCCGGCAAGGCGGTCTTCGCCCGCGGCAGCGACGGCTACGCGGTGGCGCAGGTCAAGGAGGTCGAGCCCGCCGACCCGAGCAAGGACAGCGACGCCGTGCAGCGCCTCTCGCAGCAGCTCACGCCGTCCTTGCGCGAGGATCTGCTGCAGCAGTTCGACCAGGCGATGCGCGAGCGCTATCCGGTGAGCGTCGATCAAGCCGCCCTCGCCCGCGCCTTCTAGGGCGAGCGCGATGCAGCTCACCCCCGGCTTCGCGGATTTCGCTGAGCGCTACGCCGACGGCCGGCCGGTGCTGGTATGGACGTCGCTGATCTCCGATCTCGAGACGCCGGTCTCGGCCATGCTCAAGCTGGCGGATGGGCGGCCCAACAGCTTCCTCTTCGAATCGGTCGAAGGCGGCGCCGCGCGCGGGCGCTATTCCTTCATCGGCCTCAAGCCCGACCTGATCTGGCGCTGCTTCGGCAACCGCGCCGAGGTGAACCGCAAGGCGCGCTCGGACGCGGCGGCGTTCGAGCCCATCGCCGGCGGCGCGCTCGCCTCGTTGCGCGCCTTGATCGCCGAGTGCCGCGTCGCGACGCCGGAGCCGCTGCCGCCGATGGCGTCGGGGCTGTTCGGCTATCTCGGCTACAACATGGTCGCCCTGATGGAGCGCCTGCCCGACGAAAACCCGGACACGCTCGCGATCCCCGACGGGATGCTGCTGCGGCCCACGGTCGTGTGCATCTTCGACAACATCGCCGACCGCGTCACCGTGGTGACGCCGGTATGGCCGGAAGCCGGCCTCGCCGCGACCGCGGCCTATGACCGCGCGCGCGAGCGGCTCGGCGACGTGCTCGGCGATTTCGAGCGCAGCCTGCCGCACCGGCGCGAGGCGGCGGAGGCGGTGCAGGAGCTGCCGGCGCCCCAGGCCAACATGTCGCGCGCCGATTGCATGGCGATGATCGAGACGGCGAAGGAGTACATCCGCGCCGGCGAGATCTTCCAGGTCGTGCCGTCGATGCGGCTGCGCGTGCCGTTCCGCCTGCCGCCCTTCTCGCTCTATCGCGCGCTCAGGCGCCTCAACCCCTCGCCCTTCCTGTTCTTCCTCGATTACGGCGGCTTCTCGGTGGTGGGATCGAGCCCGGAAGTGCTGGTGCGCTTGCGCGACGGCAAAGTCACCATCCGCCCGCTCGCCGGCACGCGCCGGCGCGGCGCGACCGCGGCCGAGGACGCCGAGCTCGCCGCGGAGCTGCTCGCCGATCCCAAGGAGCGCGCCGAGCATCTGATGCTCTTGGATCTCGCGCGCAACGATGTCGGCCGCGTCGCCAAGATCGGCACGGTCAAGGTTACCGAGCAGATGGTGATCGAGCGCTACAGCCATGTCATGCATATCTGCTCGCATGTCGAGGGCCAGATCGATCCGCGCTACGATGCCATGGACGCGCTCGTCGCCGGCTTCCCCGCCGGCACGCTGTCGGGCGCACCCAAGGTGCGCGCCATGGAGCTCATCGACGAGCTCGAGACCGAGCGCCGCAACCTCTATGGCGGCGCCGTAGGATATTTCGCCGGCGACGGCAGCATGGACACCTGCATCGTGCTGCGCACCGCCGTCGTCAAGGACGGCGCGATGGTGGTGCAAGCCGGCTGCGGCGTCGTCGCTGACAGCGACCCCGCCGCCGAGCACCAGGAAATTTTGGATAAAATGCGCGCGCTCTTCCGCGCGGCGGAGGAAGCGGTGAGATTCGCGCGGGGGTGAACGCGCGCCTGCATCGCGGCCGTGCGTCCTTCGACGGGCTCAGGATGAGGAAAAGCGGGTGTGGCATCTGCAGCTGCAAGACCGGTTCTACCTTCATCCTGAGCCTGTCGAAGGACGCACGACCTCTATGCAGTCCTTAGCAGTCGCATGAGCGCCTATCTGTACATTCTCCGCTGCGCCGACGGCTCGTATTACGTCGGCACGACGCAAGCATCGCTCGAACAGCGCATCGCGCAGCACGATGCCGGCACCTTCGACGGTTACACCACTCGGCGCCGACCGGTGATGCTCGTATTTCACGAGCACTTCGACCGCATTACCGACGCGATCGCCGCAGAGCGGCAAGTCAAAGGATGGCGGCGCGACAAGAAGGAAGCGCTGATCCGCGGCGACCATGAGGCGTTGCGGGACCTGTCCGTCGCCTACGAAAAGCGCCGCATCAGCAACCCGCGTCCTTCGACGGGCTCAGGATGAAGAACAGCGGGTGTTGCATCTGCAGATGCAAGTCCGGTTCTACCTCATCCTGAGCCTGTCGAAGGACGCACGACGTCGATGCAGTTCGCCCTCGAAGCTATCCGCGTGCCTCCGCCGCCCAGCGCTCCTTGACGATGGCGCTCACCGGCACCAGCGCCAGGCCTTTGCCGGCGAGCGTATCGAGCCAGATCGTCAGCTCCGCCAGCGTCCCGTCATGGGGATGGCCGATGGCGATCGCGCTGCCGTGGCGCCGCGCGGTCGCTTCGAGCACGGCGAGGCGCTCGCCGACCGCGGTCGCGTCGCGCTCGTTGTCGAGGAAGACGTCGCGCGACGCGTTGGGCACGCCCAGGCGCTGCGCCAGCTCGCCGGCGACGGTGCTGGCGATGGTGCGCGAATCGATGAACAGCAGGCCGCGCGCCTTCAGCTCCTCCATCACCGAGGCCATGCTCCGGGCGTCGCTGGTGAAGCGGCTGCCCATATGGTTGTTGATGCCGACATAGCCCTCGAAGCGGCCGAGATCCCAGCGCAGGCGGCGCAGCAGCTCGTCGCGGCCAAGTCCCACCGCGAGGCCGTTCGGCCCCATATCCTCGCTGCGGCTCATCGGCTCCATCGGCACATGCACCAGAAGCTCGTGCCCGGCGCGGCGCGCCGCCTCCGTCAGATGCGGCAGATCGTCGGCATAGGCGAGAAAGGACAGCGTCAGCGGTCCCTTGAGCGCGATCGTCCGCTCGGTGCGCCGGCGGTCGACGCCGAGATCGTCGATGACGATGGCGACGCGCGCGCGTCCCTGCACCGCCGGCACTGCCACGGCAAAACGCCGCCACGCCGGCTCGACCGCTTCCGGCTTCGGCAACGACGGCGGCGGCAGCGCCGCGAGAAGCGGCGGCGCCGGCTGGCGCGCCGGGACCGGCGGCGCCGTGGCGATGATTTGTGTTGGCGGCGCGGCACGCTGCGGCAAGGCCGCCCACACCGCCAGCGCGATGAGGCCCAGCACGACGCCGGACGCGATCGACAGCGACAGGCCGCGCAGCACGCTCACCGGCGCGTCGCTTTGGTCGTGTGGGAGGTCGGGCTAGGCACGGCGCCAGTCTAGCCGAAATGGTTAACCAAGTTCTTCCGCCGGCGCTCAGGGCATGTCACGGGACCTTGCCGGTGAGCCGGTCGATCTCGGCGAGGTCGGCGGGCGACAGCTCCCACTCGGCCGCCTTGACGTTCTGCTCGACTTGCTCGGGGGTGGTGGCGCCGGCGATGACGCTCGCCACAAGGGGCCGCGCCAGCAGCCAGGCGAAGGCCAATTCGAGCAGGCTATGGCCGCGCTCGACGGCGAACGCCTCGAGCCGCTCGACCTTCTGCCAGTTCTCCTCGGTCAAATAGCGCTGCGCCAGCCCCTGAATTGCAGCGAGCCGCGTCCCCTCGGGCATGGCATTGCGCTTGTATTTGCCGGTGAGGAGCCCGCTCGCCAGCGGGAAATAGGGCAAGAGGCCGAGGCCGTAGGATTCTATCGCCGGCAGCAGCTCGCGCTCGATGTCGCGGGCGACGAGGCTGTACTCGTCCTGGCAGGAGATGAAGGCGTCGAGGTTGCGGTCGCGCGCGGTCCAGGCCGCCTCGACCCCCTGCCACGCTGCGTAGTTCGAGCAGCCGACGTAGCGCACCTTGCCCTGGCGCACGAGGTCGTCGAGCGTGCGCAGCGTCTCCTCGATCGGCGTCAGCGGGTCCGGGCGATGCACCTGGTAGAGGTCGATCCAGTCGGTCTTGAGGCGCTTCAGGCTCCCCTCCACGGCGCGCATGATGTAGCGCCGCGACGCGCCCTTGAGCCGCTCCTCCTTGTCCATGGCCATGCCGAACTTGGTCGCCAGCACGATTTC
Source organism: Allostellaceae bacterium (assembly GCA_036394355.1). Taxonomy (GTDB): domain Bacteria; phylum Pseudomonadota; class Alphaproteobacteria; order ATCC43930; family CGMCC-115725; genus DAHUYF01. The sequence continues at coordinate 5,647 of DASWFH010000500.1, forward strand.
CTTGCGCCGGTCGCCGAGGATCTGCCCCAAGGCTTCCTCCGAGCCGCCGAGATTGCCGTAGATGTCGGCCGTGTCGAGCAGGGTGATGCCGAGCGCGAGCGCCTGGTCGACGACCCGGCGCGACGCCTCGAGCTCGATGCGCCAGCCGAAATTGTTGCAGCCCAGGCCGACGACGGAGACCGGGAGGCCGGAGCGTCCGAGCGGGCGTTGCTTCATGGGCGCGTCCTTTGGAAGCGGGTGCAGAGAGGCTGTGGTCGCCGGCGATCGCCGTCAAGTCCCTCTCCCGCGGTGCGGGAGAGGGGCTAGAACATAGCGCCGGGCCCTTCGCTTTCATACGCGGGCAACAGCCTGCTATTATCGCCATCCTCTGCG
>DASWFH010000501.1:0-2515 GCA_036394355.1 Allostellaceae bacterium
GGAAAGGCGTAGCGGGTCCCGCCGAGTGTCGCCGCGTACATGCCGGATTGTCCCACCTCGGCCCGTCTCCCGGCAAAGAAAAAGGTCCCGCGCGGCGCGGCATGGTTAACCCCGCGATCGCTGTCGCCAGCGGCGGCGGTCTCGCCTAAGCTCCAGGCAAAGCGGCATGCGCGGGGAGGCGCTGCCGCGAATTGCTCAGGGGGGAGCCGCATGGCCGAGGACGTGGTCGATGTCTCGCAGCTGATCGACGAGCGCCGCATCAGCGGCTTCCAGATCCTGGTCGCGGTTCTCTGCGCGCTCGCCGTCTTCATGGACGGATTCGACACGCAGATGGTGGGCTATGTCCTGCCCGCCATCGCCAAGTCCCTGCAGATCGCGCCCTCGGCCCTGTGGCCGGTGGTGGTGAGCGGGCTCGTCGGGCTGATGACGGGGGCGCTTGTCTTCGGCATCGTCGCCGACCGCGTCGGGCGCAAATGGGTCATCATTTTCTGCCTGATCATCTTCGGCGCGTTCATGCTGCTGACGCCGACGGCGTCGTCGGTGCAGGGCTTGATGGCCTGGCGGTTCCTCACCGGGCTCGGGCTCGGCGGCGCCATGCCCAACGCCATCGCCCTCACCGCCGAGTATTCGCCGCAGCGCAGCCGCGCCACCGTGGTGATGATGATGTTCTTCGGCTTCTCGCTGGGCGCCGCCGTCGCCGGCTTCGCCACGGCGGGACTGGTGCAGCACTTCGGCTGGCCGGCGGTGTTCTATACCGGCGCCGTGCTGCCGATCCTGTTCGCGCCGGCGCTGGCGGCGTTCCTGCCGGAATCGATCCGCGTGCTGGCGCTCAGGGGCAACGCCCAGGCGCGCATCGCCGCGCTGCTCTCCCGCATCGATCCGTCGCGCGCTTTCACCGCGGCGATGCGCTTCGTCATCCGCGAGGAGAAGGCGGAGGGGCTGCCGGTGGTGCACCTCTTCCACGAGCATCGCGCGGTATCGACCGCGCTGCTGTGGGTCATGTTCTTCATGAATCTGCTCTGCCTGTTCTTCCTGGCGAGCTGGCTGCCGACGGTGATCACCGGCAAGGGCCTGTCGCTCGAGATCGCCGCGATCGCCACGGCGCTGCTGCAGATCGGCGGCTGCATCGGCACGCTGTGCTACGGCCCGCTGATCGACCGCTTCGGCGCCTTTGCCGTGCTGTCCATCAACTACGTGGCCGCTTCGATCTTCATTGCGCTGATCGGCATCTCCGGCACCGAAGTGGCGCTGATCATAGCCACCGCCTTTGCCGCCGGCTTCTGCATCGTCGGCGGCCAGAACGCGATGAATGCGCTCGCCTCCATCATCTATCCGACTTATATCCGCTCGACCGGCGTCGGCTGGGCGCTGGGCATCGGCCGCATCGGCACGATCGTGGGCTCGTCGGTGGGCGGCGCCTTCCTGGCGCTGCACCTGCCGATCCCCACCATCTTCATGCTGGCGGCGGTGCCGACCCTGTGCACGGCGGCGGCCACCGTCGCGCTCGGCCGCGCCGAGCGCCGGCGCCAGGCGGCGACCGGCCAGTCCGCCTACACGCCGCGGCGCAGCGCCACGGCCTGAAACAGGCTCAGGCGAGCTTGCGCCGGAGCAGCCGCTCGGCGTTGCCGTGGAAGATCGCGGCGCGGCTTGCGGTGTCGAGGTCGCCGGCTTCGATCGCATCGCGCGTTTCGGCGATCGGCCCGAACGGCGCGTCGCTGGCGAAGACGACATGGCCGGCGCCGAAGAAGCCGATGCCGCAATCGAGCCCGCGCGAGGCGCCGAAAAGGGCGGTGTCGGCGTGGAACATCTTGAAATAGTCGAGATGCGGCCGCTTCAGCGACGTGAGCACGCCGGAATAATCCTCGTCCCTGGTGCGGCTGCCGAGCACGGCGAGGCCGTTCTCGATGCGCTTGTCGAAATAGGGGATCATGCCGCCGAGGTGATGCGTGATGATGTCGAGCGTGGGATGGCGGTCGAAGAGGCCAGAGAAGGCCAGCCGCGCCATCGCCACCGACGTGTCGTAGGGCCAGCCGAAGCACCACCACAGCTCGAAGCGAGAGCGCGGCTCGGCGGCATAGTCCGTGGTCTCCGCGCTGCGCGCGGGATGGAGCCAGATCGGCCGGTCGTGGCGCGCCATCGCCGCGAAGAGCGGCGCGAATTCCGGCGCATCGAGCGCCTTGCCCTTGACATTGGTGAAGATCTGGACGCCGACCGCACCCAGCTTCCCGACGGCGCGGTCGATCTCCTGCAAGCAGGAATCCATGTCGGTCATCGAGAGCGCGGCGATGAATCCCGCGAAACGGTCGGGATGCCGTCCGACCAGCTCGGCCATGCCGTCATTGCCGATGCGCGCGAGCTCGGCGCCGTGCCGCGGCTCGGCGAAATCCTCGATCGGCGGGTTGGGCAGGGCGACGATCTGCCGGTAGTCGCCGAGCGCATCCATGGTGCGGAAGCGCCGGTCGAGATCGTGCAGCTCGCGCACTTCCATGAGCCGCTTCAGCAGCCCGAAGCGGGA
>DASWFH010000502.1:0-2501 GCA_036394355.1 Allostellaceae bacterium
GAAGATCAACACCGCGCCGAGCCTCTATCTCGCCGCCGGCGCCATCCATGGCTGCGTCTTGTGCGAGGAGGACCGGCCGCTGCTCTACATGGAGGATGTCGGCCGCCACAACGCCATCGACAAGATCGCCGGCTACATGCATCTGAACCGCATCGGCCCCGAGGGCAAGATCTTCTACACCACCGGCCGGCTCACCTCGGAGATGGTGATAAAGACCGTGCAGATGCGCATTCCGATTCTGATTTCGCGCTCCGGCTTCACGGCGTGGGGCGTCGATCTCGCGAGGAAGGCCGGGCTCACCCTGATCGGCCGCGCCAAGGGCAAGCGCTTCATCGCCTTGGCCGGCGAGCAGCGCATCGTCTATGACGGCGACCCCGCCAAGGTCGAGGAAGAGGCGCCGCAGCAGCGGCGCAAGGCGAGTGCCGAAGAGGACGCGGCGTGACGATCGCCGGCATCGTGCTCGCCGGCGGCTTGTCGCGCCGCATGGGCGGCGGCGACAAATGCCTGCAGCCGCTGGCCGGGCGCCCGCTGCTCGCGCACATCATCGAGCGCGCAGAGGGCCAGGTGGCGGCGCTCGCGCTCAACGCCAATGGCGATCCCGCGCGCTTCGCCGCTTTCGGCATGCCGGTGGTGGCGGACAGCGTGCCGGGCTTTGCCGGGCCGCTCGCCGGCGTGCTCGCCGGGCTCGACTGGGCGGCGGCGAGCGATCCCCGCTGCACGCATGTGGCGAGCTTCGCCGGCGATGCGCCCTTCCTGCCGCGCGACCTGGTGGCGCGTCTCTGGGCGGCGGTCGCCGACGGGCGGCACGATCTCGCCTGCGCCGCCTCCGGCGGGCGCGCGCATCCGGTGTTCGGGCTGTGGCCGGTCGCGCTGCGCGAGGCGCTCCGCCGCGCCATGGTGGCGGAGGGGACGCGCAAGGTCGACGTCTGGACGGCGCGGTACGATCTCGTCGCCGTCGATTTCGCGACCGCGCCGGTCGATCCCTTCTTCAACGCCAACCGGCCGGAGGATCTGGCCGAGGCCGAGCGGCTGGCGGCTTCGCTGCGCCCGGTCAGCGCCGCGGCGGCGGCTCATCCGCGATCGGGATGAGCGCGACCAGGACGATATTGATCAGCATTTTACCGGCATTCTCGAAATTGACGGTGACGCGGTCGCCAACCGCCGATTGAACTTGTCCGACGCCCCATCCGGGCTCCGAGGGATGGCGGACGCGGACGCCGGGAACTAGGCTGTGGCGCATGATTGGACCGTCATCCGTTGTGTTGGGTGCGCCTTGCCGGCCATATATAGGGGAAGGCGGGGGACCGGGCAGCCCCGGCGGGCGGCGAACAGGGGATGGCGGCCATATGAGCATACTGGTCGAGATGCGCGTGGTCGAGCTGCTGAATGCGCGGCTGTGCCACGAACTGGTGAGCCCGGTCGGCGCGATCAACAACGGCGTCGAATTACTCGGCGAGGAAGACCCCGACTTCGTACGCGACGCCATCCAGCTGATCGGCCAGAGCGCCCGCAAGGCGAGCCAGCGGTTGCAGTTCTATCGCTTCGCCTACGGCACGAATGCCAGCGCCAGCGGCACGCCGGCGAGCGGGCGCGATCTTTCCCTCGGCCTCTTCGAGGAGACCAAGATCCGCTGCGACTGGCTGGCGGGCGCGGCGACGCTGCCGAGCGATTGGCAGCGCCTCGCCTGCAACATGCTGGTGCTCGCGGGCGAGGTGCTGCCGCGCGGCGGCAGCGTGGTGGTCCGCCCGGTGCGCGCCGGCGTCTCGGGCATCGAGGTCATGGCGGAAGGGGACAACGTCAACGTCACGCCGGAGATGCGCGCGGCGCTCGATGCGGCGGCGTCCGTCGACGAGCTCACCTCGCGGACCATCCAGGCCTATTTCGCCGCGCGCCTGGCCAGCCAGCTCGGCGCCATGCTGGCGCTGGTCGAGGCGGAGCCGCAGCGCGCGCTCTTCCGCGCCGCGGCCGGCTGAGCCGCGCCTTGCGGCGGCGCGCCTAACGGTTGATTAACAACCGTCATCGCTAACCGCTTCTTAAAGTTTTTTCGACAAGTTTTGAGCCAATCTCCTGGCCGCCTTCCGCGGCCAAGCACGGCGCGACCGCGCTCCGAGGAACCGCATATGGACGACCTGCTCCGCGAATTCCTGACCGAGACGAACGAGAGCCTTGCGGTGATGGACCTCGAGCTCGTCAAGCTCGAGCAGAACCCGGAAGATCCCAAGCTGCTCGGCAGCATCTTCCGCATCGTCCACACCATCAAGGGAACCTGCGGCTTTCTCGGGCTACCGCGCCTCGAGCGGGTGGCGCATGCTTCCGAGAGCGTGCTCGGCAAGATCCGCGACGGCGAGATGGTGGTCTCGCAGGAGGCGATCAGCCTGGTGCTCGAATCGCTCGACCGCATCAAGTCGCTGCTGGCGGCGCTCGAGGAGAAGGAAGTCGAGCCGGAGGGCGACGACGGCGATCTCATCGCCCGCCTCACGCAACTCGTCGAAGGTGGTGCG
>DASWFH010000503.1:0-1710 GCA_036394355.1 Allostellaceae bacterium
GATGCCGGGCGCAGCGGCCGCATCCTCAGAAGCGCCGGCGCGGCGCCTGACCACCCGGTGCATCCGTGGCTGCCGGAAAGCGCGTATTTGAAGGCGCAGGCCCTCGTGCTGGACTGAGGCGGGCCGGAACGGCCGGGGCGACAGGCGGTGGGGCCGGCGGGAACTATTGCGCGCACGGCCCGTCTAACAAGGCGATGCCCGCTCGCATTGAAGACTACGCCCTGATCGGCGACTGCGCGACCGCAGCCCTGGTGGCGCGCGACGGCTCGATCGACTGGCTGTGCTGGCCGCGCTTCGACGGCGGTGCCTGCTTTGCCGCACTGCTGGGAACCGCGGAGCATGGGCGCTGGCTGGTGGCACCGGCCGAAACGCCGGTCCGCGTGAGTCGGCGCTATCGCGACGATACGCTCATTCTCGAGACCGATTTCGAAACCCCGACGGGAGCGGTGACGCTGATCGACTTCATGCCGCCGCGCGGCCGGGCCTCCGACGTCGTGCGCATCGTGCGCGGTCGGCGCGGCGCGGTGGCGATGCGCACCGAGGTCATTTTTCGCTTCGACTACGGCGCCAACGTGCCGTGGGTCACGCGGATGGTGGATGGAGCGCTGCGGGCGATCGCCGGGCCCGACATGGCGGTGCTGCGCACGCCCGTCGCCCTCCGCGGCGAGGACTTCAAGACCGTTGGCGAGTTCACGGTATCCGCGGGCGAGGCCGTGCCCTTCGTCCTCACCTATTCGCCCTCCCACGAACCGATACCGGGTCCGGTCGATCCCGAGGAGGCACTCGCGGATACCGAGGCCTTTTGGCGCGAATGGTCGGGCATCTGCGTCGATTTCGGGCCGTGGAGCGACGTCGTCCGCCGCTCGCTGATCACGCTCAAGGCGCTCACCTATGGTCCGACCGGCGGCATCGTCGCGGCGCCGACGACCTCCTTGCCGGAGCAGATCGGCGGCAGCCGCAACTGGGATTATCGCTTCTGCTGGCTGCGCGATGCGACGTTCACGCTGCTGTCGCTGATGAACGCCGGCTACTACCTCGAAGCCGAGGCGTGGCGCGACTGGCTGCTGCGCACCATCGCCGGCAGCCCCGGACAGCTCCAGCCGGTCTATGGCCTTGCCGGCGAGCGCCGCCTGACCGAGTGGGAAGTGCCATGGTTGCCGGGATACGAAGGCTCGCGTCCCGTGCGCATTGGCAATGCGGCCGACGACCAGCTCCAGCTCGATGTTATCGGCGAGGTGGTGGACGCGCTGCATCAGGCGCGCTCGGGCAAGCTCCCGGCGAGCGAAGCGGGCTGGGATTTGCTGCGGGCGCTGCTCGCCCATCTCGAGGCCATCTGGGAGCAGCCCGACCGCGGCATTTGGGAAGTGCGCGGCGAGCCGAGGCATTTCACGCATTCCAAGGCGATGGTGTGGGTCGCCTTCGACCGCGGCATCAAGAGCGCCGAGCAGTTCGGATTGCCGGCGCCGCTCGAGCGCTGGCGCGCGCTCCGCGCCAGGGTCCACGACGAGGTGTGCGAGAAAGGTTTCAATCCGGAGATCGGCGCCTTCGTGCAGTCCTACGGCTCGCGCCAGCTCGATGCGAGCCTGCTGCTCCTGCCGTTGGTCGGCTTCCTGCCGCCGAGCGATGCGCGGATCCGCGGCACCGTCGAGGCGATCGAGCGTCACCTCCTGGTCGACGGATTCGTGCTGCGCTACGACCCCGGCAAGACCG
>DASWFH010000504.1:0-5402 GCA_036394355.1 Allostellaceae bacterium
TGAAGGCGGCGGGGCCGTGCGCGCTGCGGCGGCATCCCGGCGGCTTTCCCCGGCTGTTCCATGCCATCCTGCGCCAGCAGCTTTCGGCCAAGGCTGCGGCGACCATCGCCGGCCGGCTCCTTGCCGCCCTCGGCGGCGCCGCTCTCGCCGAGGCAGTGGCCGCGCTCGACGACGCCGCCTTCGCCGCGGCCGGCGTGTCGCGGCAGAAGCGCGCGTATCTGCGCGGTTTGGCGGCGGCGACCGTGGCGGAACCGGCCCTCTTCGACCGGCTCGAGGCGATGCCCGACGACGCGGTGATCGCCACGCTCACCGCCCTCAAGGGCATCGGGCGCTGGACCGCGGACATGTACCTGATTTTCGTGCTCGGCCGGCTCGACGTACTGCCGCTGGGCGATCTGTCGATCCGTGCAGCGATGGCCGAGCTCTACGGCCTGCCGCGCGGCGCGCCGGTGGCGGCGCTGGCCGAGCTGGGCGAGGCATGGCGCCCCTATCGCAGCGTCGCCTGCTGGTATCTCTACGCCTACCTCGATCGCCGCGCTGCGGCGCCCGCGGGCAAGCCTGGTTAATCGACGGCGTTTGCCTAGAACACCGGCAGTTGACATTCGTTCGCCCCATCCGTGTTGACGTTTTGTTAGGAAAGCTGGTTAACGATTGGCCCCTTGTGCCGCATCGTGTGCCTTGATCGAGGAGCGTGTCGTGGGGATGGTGATGCAGCAGGGAAAGGCGCGGCGCGCCGCCTCATTCGCGCGGCCGCGACGATCCGGCGATTCTCGCCCCGTCCGGCCGGCGCGGCAGGTCCATGCTCTGGCGCGGAACTCGCTCTTGCCCGGGAACGTACCTCATGAGGGCGAATCGACCGGGAGGATACAACGATGGGGCGGGTTCTGCTGTTGGTCGTGGTCGGCAGCGGCCTTGCCGCTTGCAGCCACGACCCAAGCGTCGTCAACCCGGCGCCGCCGGGCATCTCCTACCGTTTCCAAGGCGGCGATGTCGCCGGCGCCAACCGGCGCGCCGATCAGTACTGCCAGCAATACGGCAAGCAGGCCCAGCTGCAGACCGTCAGCCACAGCGGCAGCGACAATATCGCCGTCTACGAGTGCCACTAGCACCGCACTCATCCTGACAGTGCGACCCGCCGGCCTCCCGGGGCCGGGGAGCGAGACGGCTTGCCTTGGGCTTCCCCAGCCGGTAGGGTCAAAATGGTGAAATCCAAGCGGGACGCGAAATTCCCGGTTGTTCCGCCTGCCGCCACGCCGCGGCAGAGCGCGGATATCGCTGCCCAACGGCTCGGCGCCCTGCGGGCCAGCGCGCAGAGCTTCCAGCGGCTCGAAGCCGAATTCTCTGCCAAGAAGCGGAAGCGCGGCCCACGCCTGTTCGTCGACCGCGAGATTCTCGTCAAGTCGCAGGGCCGGGTGCGCTACATCACCTTGTCGCGACGGCTGCAAATGTCCCTCGCCGTGACAGCGAGCATGGCCGTCATCGCTCTTTCGGGCTATGGCGCCTACCGCACCAATTTCGTCGATCGCGCAATGATCGAGATAGCCGGTGAGCCGGATCGTCCCGCGCCGGCGGCGCCGGCGAGCGCCGAGCTCCAGGCCCGAATCGACCAGTTGCAGCGCGATCTCGATGCCGCCAACGCGCGGGCGGCGCAGGCGCAGGCGGCGAAGCCGCCCGAGCGGAGCGAGCCTCCTCCCGCGACCGCCGCGCTGGACCAGGCGCAGGCGCGCATCAAGGCGTTGGAGGTGGCGCGCGATCGCGCCGCCGCCGAGCAGCAGGAACTGCAGCGCCGCCTGGCGGCGGCACAGCAAGCCGCCGACGCCAAGGCGCAGAACCTGACCCAGCTCAACCGCACGCTCGAATCCAGCCGCGGCGAGCTGCGCCAGACCGACAACCAGCGCGCCGGCTTGCAGGACCGCGTCCGCCGGCTCGAGAGCGATCTCGAAGCCGCCCAGGCGCAGGCTGGCGAGGCGAAGTCCAATCTGGCGGGCATCGAGCGCAAGCTGCAGCTTCTCTCCGCCGAGCATGACAAGACCATGGCCGAGCGCGAGCAGCTCGCGGCGCGCCTCGCCGAGCTGCAGGGGCGGATGCCCTCGAGCCCGACGCCGGCGCCGCGGGCCGATGCGCGCACCGCGCCCAGCATGGATAGCCTCCTGCCGTGGGCGACGCCGCCACGCGCGGCCGTCGACCGGCCGCCGGGCGACCAGCGCAGCGAGAATACCGGCGACCTCGAGCAGCTGATCGCCTCGACCGGCATCGACGTCGAGGATCTGCTGGGCCGCCTCTCGCCGGTGCGGCCGGGCCAGGGCGGTCCCTACGTCGCGCTCGACACGGCGGCGAACCCCGGCAAGGCGCCGGACGCGGCCAATCCCGATGCGCAGCGCGCCGGCGAGCTGCAGAGCATCGTCAAGACGCTGCCGCTGGCGTCACCGCTCAAGGAATATCGCATCGAGAGCACCTTCGGCGGCCGCGTCGACCCGTTCACCCGCCGGCAGGCATTCCACGCCGGCGTCGACCTGGTGGCGCCCTATCGCACGCCGGTCTACAGCACGGCGCCGGGCCGTGTGATCTTTACCGGTGCGAAAGGACCTTATGGCAAGGTCGTCGAGATCGATCACGGCAATGGCATCGTCACCCGGTTCGGCCACCTCCACAAAGCGCTCGTGGCGCGCGGGCAGATGGTGACGGTGCACCAGCCGGTCGGGGAGCTCGGCAGCACGGGGCGGAGCACGGGCCCGCATCTCCACTACGAGGTGGTGGTCAACGGCACGCCCCAGGACCCGGAAAAGTTTTTGCAGGCAGGCAAGAATGTGGTTCAAACAGTCACCAGCAGGTAGCGACGACGAGGGCGGCGGCCGTTCCAACCGAGCGTCCTCCGGCCCTTCGATTCTCAGCAGCGACTTGAAGATCGAAGGCGACGTCGTCAGCCACGGCGATCTGCACGTCAACGGCTCCATCAAGGGCGATGTCGTGGCGCACCGGCTCACACTGGGCGAAGGCGGCACCATCACCGGCGCAGTCGAAGTCGACGTCGCCGTGATCGCCGGAAACCTCGCCGGGCAGATCACCGCAACCTCGGTGACGCTGACCAGCACCGCGCGCGTCGTCGCCGACATCACCCATGTGTCGCTGCTGATCGAGGAAGGTGCGGTGTTCGAGGGCTTCAGCCGGCGCGTCGACACCATCGGGGCGGTGACCGACGACACCGTGCGCGCGCAGCCGCGCCTCACCGCGCCGCTCCAGGCCGAGCCGCAGTCGGCCTAGCTCTCGCTTTCCGCCGCGCTGCCCGCGCTCAGCGGGCGAGCGCCCGCGCGAAGGTCGCGGGGTCGACGTTGCCGCCCGAGGCGATCACCGCCACATTCCGCCGCTTGACGTCGATCTTGCCGCTGAGCGCGGCGGCGAGCGCTGCCGCGCCGCCCGGCTCCACCACCAGCTTGAGCTCGCCGAACGCCGTCGCCATGGCGTCGAACACCTCGTCGTCGCTGACGGCGAAGCCACCGGCCAGCAGGCGGCGGTTGATGGGGAACGTCAGCTCGCCCGGCATCGCCACCAGCAGCGCGTCGCAGATCGAGCGGGCCCCCGGATCGTTTGCGACGCGCTCGCCGGCGGCGAGCGAGCGGCGCGTGTCGTCGAATCCTTCGGGCTCGGCGGCGTAGACGGCGACCCCCGGGCATTCGGCGGCGAGCGCCAGCGCAGCGCCCGCCGCGAGCCCGCCGCCGCTGCAGGGGATGATGACGGCGTCGAGCCGCGCGCCGAGCGCCCTGGCCTGCGCGGCGATCTCCAGACCGGCGGTGCCCTGGCCGGCGATGACGCGCGGATCGTCGAAGGGCGCCACGAGCACCGCGTCGCGCTCGGCGGCGATGCGCCGGCCGATCTCCTCGCGGCTCTCGCGGTAGCGGTCGTAGAGCACCACCTCGGCGCCGTAGCCGCTTGTGTTCGCGACTTTGATCGCCGGCGCGTCGGCCGGCATGACGATCACGGCGGGCATGCCGAGGAGCTGCGCCGCCGCCGCCACGCCCTGCGCATGATTGCCGGACGAATAGGCGACGACACCGCCGCGGCGTTGCGCCGCATCCAATTGTGCGAGCGTGTTGTAGGCGCCGCGGAACTTGAACGAGCCGGTGCGCTGCAAGGTCTCCGCCTTGACCAGCAGGCGCCCGCCCAGCCGCGCATTGAGGAGCGGCGATTCGAGCAGCGGCGTCAGGACGGCGCGGCCGTCGAGCCGGCGCGAAGCGGCGCGGATGTCGTCGATGCTCGGATCAGAAGCGGCGGATGAATGCATCGATGGCGGCGGCGGCTTCGGGTTCGTTGAGCGTGGGGACGTGGCCGGAATTGGGCACGGTAACACGCTCGAGATCAGGTTTGACAAGCGCCATGCGCGCGAAGGTCTCGGGCGAGAGCACGTCCGAGAGCGCGCCGCGCAGCACCAGCGTCGGGATCCGGCGCAGCGCGCCGAACAACGGCCAGAGATCGGGCGCGCTGCTGCTCTGCGCCAGCAGCGGCTTTGCCAGCTTGACGTCCCAATCGAAATGCAGGAGGCCGTCGGCGCCCGCGCGGTACGTCGCCTGCGCCATCTTGAGCCAGCCCTCGTCGGTCCGGATCGACAGCGTCGGCAGGAGCTGGCGCAGATAGCGTATCGCGCTCGGCCAGTCCGGCTGCGGCTGGTCGGTGCCGATATAGCCCATGATGCGGGCGATGCCGCCGGCGATCACGTCGGGGCCGATATCGTTGAGCACCGCGGCGGCCAGTGTCGTCGGCTTGAGCACGGCAAGCGCCATGGTCAGCACGCCGCCCAGCGAGGTGCCGACGACCACCGCGCGGTGAACATCGTTGGCGGCGATGAGGTGCGCGATGTCGCTCACATAGATGAGCGGATCGTAGTTGCGCCAGTCGCTGTCGTAAGCCGAGCGCCCGCGGCCGCGGTAGTCGAGGCAGAGGATGCGGCGCTCGCCGGCATGCCGGTCGGCCAAATCGGCGAAATCGGCGCTGTTGCGGGTGAGGCCGGTGAGGCAGACCAGCGGCAGGCGCGGCGACAGCGGATCGCCGTAGTCGCGGTAGTACAGCGAGAGCCCGTCCTGGGCCGCGAGCCGCCTCGCGCGAAAGGGCGCCATCGCTCAGATGCCGAGCAGGGCAGGAAGCCGGTCGAGCCCGGACAGCTCGGCCGCCGGCTCGCCCGGGAGCCGCTCGCGCGGCGCGCCGGCACGGTTCGCCCACACCGCCTTGAAGCCGAATTGCGCCGCGCCGGCCGCATCCCAGCCGTTGGACGAGACGAAGCAGATGTGCTCGGCGGCGACGCCTAGGCGGCGCACGGCCAGCTCGTAGACGCGCGGATGCGGCTTGTAGATGCCGGCCTCCTCGACCGAGAGGACGTGGTCGAGGAGATGTCCGAGCCGGGCCGACTCGAC
>DASWFH010000505.1:0-3408 GCA_036394355.1 Allostellaceae bacterium
GAGCTTGCGCAGGGCGCGCAGCCGCGTGTTGAGGATCGCCTCGACCTGCACCTCGGTGAGGCGCCAGCGCTTCACCATGCGCTCCTTGGCGTCGTCGTGCTCCCGGATGATGCGGATCACCTCGTCGAGATTGAGGTAGACAATCAACTGCCCCTTGAGGACCTCGGTGCGCCGCGCGATCTCGGCGAGGCGGAAGCGGGTCGTGCGCTGCAGCACCTCGCGGCGGTGATCGAGGAAGGACTGCAGCACCTCCTTGAGGTCCATCACCCGCGGCACGCCCCGGGCGTCCAGCACGTTCATGTTGAGCGGCACACGGGTCTCGAGCTCGGTGGCGCGGAACAGCGATTCCATCAGCACGACGGGATCGACGTTGCGCGTCTTGGGCTCGAGCACGAGCCGCACCTGCTCGGTCGATTCGTCGCGCACATCGGCGAGCAGCGGCAGTTTCCGCTCCTCGAGCAGCTGAGCGATCTTCTCGATCAGGCGCGACTTCGGCACCTGGTAGGGGATCTCGCTGACGATCACCTGGTAGAGGCCGTGCCCGAGCTTCTCGACCTCCCAGCGGGCGCGCAGCCGGAAGCTGCCGCGTCCGGCGGTGTAGGCCTGGCGGACCGCATCGGCCGCCTCGACCAGCACGCCGCCGGTCGGGAAATCGGGGCCGGGCATCAGGTCGACGAGTTCCTCGACGCCGCAGCGCTTGTGCTTGACCAGATGCGCGAGCGCATCGCAGATCTCGCCGACATTGTGCGGCGGGATGCTGGTGGCCATGCCGACGGCGATGCCGCTGGCGCCGTTGGCGAGCAGATTGGGGAAGCGCGCCGGCAGCACCACCGGCTCGCTGTTCTCGCCATCATAGGTCGGGCGGAAATCGACCGCGTCCTGGTCGATGCCGGCGAGCAGCGCCTCGGCGACCTCGGTGAGGCGGCTTTCGGTGTAGCGATAGGCCGCGGCGTTGTCGCCGTCGATGTTGCCGAAATTGCCTTGGCCTTCGATCAGCGGGTAGCGCTGCGCGAAATCCTGCGCCAGGCGCACCAGCGCCTCGTAGACGGCGACGTCGCCATGCGGGTGGAATTTGCCGATGACGTCGCCGACGACGCGCGCGCATTTCTTGAAGCCCGATTTCGGGTCGAGCTTCAGCTCGCGCATGGCGTAGAGCAGCCGCCGGTGCACCGGCTTCAGCCCGTCGCGCACATCCGGCAGCGAGCGCGCGGTGATGGTCGAGAGCGCGTAGGAGAGATAGCGCTCGCCCAGCGCTGCGGCGAAATCCACGTCGCGGATCTCGCCGGCGGTGGCAGTCTTGCTCATGAGTATCCGATCAAAGTGAAGCGGCGCCCGGTGCGGCGCCTAGGAAGCCGCGCCGCGGGATAATGTAGCGATCCGCTGCAGCACGTCAACGAAACGGGAACGCGCGGCCGGCAGTTTCCGGCCATGCGGCGCAAAGACGCGGCGGTCGAGGAAGAAGGCGGTGAGCGCGAGGCCATCGAGCACCTCCTGCGGTGCCGGCGCGGCGTTGCTGCCGGGGACGAGGAAACCCGGCAGCGGCAGCAAGCGGTCGCGATAGGGCTCGCCAGCCTTTGATGACACGGCCTGCCCGGATTTGGGTGAGACATAAATGAGGTCCGCCGTCTCTCCGCTGGCGGCGCAACGCGCGAGGTCGAGCCCGAATCCGAGCTCGGCGAGCAGCGCCGCTTCCCATTCGACATAGCCGGTCGCCCAGCCCGAATCGGCATCGAGCGCCCCGAGCACCGCTAACAGACCCTCATAGGCGCGCGGATGCGGCTCGCGCTCGGGGAGCGTGGCCTCGCCCATCGCCGCAGCGGCGGCGAGGCAGGCGAGCCGCGCCGGGTCGTCGATGAAGCGCGCCGCATGGCCGCGCAGCAGCTCGCCGGCAATGCCGCCGAGATGCTCGGCGAGCCGCGCCTTCCACGTCACGACAAGGCGATTGCCGATCTGATAGATGGTGCGCGACTTGGGTCCCTGCCCGCCGCGCACCAGCCCGGCGTGGCGGCCGTGGCCGCGCGTCAGCAGCTGGACGATGAGCGCGCTCTCGCCGTGGCGGCGCGCCGCCAGCACGATCGCCTCCTCGCTCCACTCCATCGCTCAGCTCTCGAATTCCAGGCCCATCGCCTGGTAGCGCTCGCGATCCTCGGTCCAGTCGCCGCTGACGCGGACGAACAGGAACAGATGCACGCGCCGTCCGAGCAGCCGCTCGAGCTCGGCGCGTGCCCGTGCGCCGATCTCCTTGATCTGCCTGCCGCCTTTGCCCAGGACGATCGCCTTCTGGCTGTCGCGCTGCACATGGATGGTCTGCGCGATGCCGACGCTGCCGTCGTCGCGCTCCTCCCACGTGTCGCTTTCCACCATCGTCGCGTAAGGCAGCTCCTGGTGGAGCTGGAGAAAGATCTGCTCGCGTGTCGTCTCGGCGGCGAGCAGGCGCTGCGGCAGATCGGTAAGCTGATCCTCCGGATAGAGCCACGGGCCCTCCGGCACCGCCGCGGCGAGGTGGCGGCGCAGATCGCCGACGCCGTCGCCGGTGAGGCCCGAGATCATGAACACCGCGTCGAAGATGCCCGCCTTCGTCAATCGCTCCGCCAGCGGCAGCAGCTGTGGCGGCGGCACGAGATCGATCTTGTTGAGGGCGAGCACGGCGCGCCGCCCGGCCGATTTGAGGCCGTCGACGATGCGCTCTGTATCGCCATCGGTACCGCGCGACGCATCGGCGAGCACGACCACGACATCGGCATCCTCGGTGCCGGCCCAGGCCGCCGCCACCATGGCGCGCTCGAGGCGGCGCTTGGGCGCGAAGATGCCGGGCGTGTCGATGAAGACGAGCTGCGCCGCGCCCTCGACGACGATGCCGAGGACGCGCGAGCGCGTGGTCTGCACCTTGGGCGAGACGATCGAGACCTTGGCGCCGATGAGCTGATTGAGCAGCGTCGACTTGCCGGCATTGGGCGCGCCGACCAGCGCAACATAGCCGCAGCGCGGTGCGGCCGGCGCGCTCAACGCCGGCAAGTCGACGCTGCTCAATCAGCTCATCGGCGCCAAGGTCTCGATCGTTTCGCCCAAGGTGCAGACGACGCGCTCGCGCGTGCTCGGCATCGTCGTCGAGGGCGCGGCGCAGCTCGTCTTCGTCGATACCCCCGGCATCTTCGCGCCGAAGCGCCGCCTCGAGCGCGCCATGGTGGCGGCGGCCTGGGCCGGCACCGAGGATGCCGACGTCGTGGTCATGCTCGCCGACGCGTCGCGCGGCGTCGACGGTGACACGCAGCGCATCGTCGACGGCCTCAAATCGGCCGGGCGGCGCGCCGTGCTCGCGCTCAACAAGATCGATCTCGTGCCGCCGCCGCAGCTGCTGCCGCTGGCGGAGCGATTGACGAAGGCGGGCATCTTCGACGCAGTGTTCAT
>DASWFH010000506.1:0-1770 GCA_036394355.1 Allostellaceae bacterium
AACCCAGCGAGCCTATAGCAGAGCAGCTTTTACCACGGCAACCTGCGGTGAGAGCGCTATTGCGCGGCTTCCCGCAAGGGTCGATATAACCGGGATGGATGCCCCAAACCCTTCCGCCACGCCCACCTTCGCCAGTCGCACTCCGCTCCATATCGGGGCGGTCGGTCTCAAGGTGCGCGACCTCGACCGCCTTACCAGCTTCTACCGCGACGTGCTGGGGCTCGCGGTCCTCGATCGCGCCAAGGACACCAGCGCGCTCGGCGCCGGCGGCGTGCGGTTCGTTTACCTCGAGCACGGGCCCAAGGCCGAGCCCGACGACCCGCGCAGCGCGGGACTCTATCACACCGCGTTCCTGATGCCGACGCGTAGCGATCTCGCGCGCTGGATCCTGCACGTGGCGCGCCACAAGGTCCCGCTCACGGGCGCTTCCGACCACGCGGTGAGCGAGGCGTTCTATCTCGACGATCCCGAAGGCAACGGCGTCGAGGTCTATTGCGACCGGCCGGCGGAGACTTGGGAATGGACCGGCCGTGATTTGAAGATCACCACCGACCCGCTCGACGTCGAGAGCATCCTGCAGGAAGTTGCCCCCGCCGCGACCTATCCGGGTGCTCCCGATGGGTTGCGCATCGGCCACGTGCATCTACGCGTGGGCGACGTCGCGCGCGCCGAGACATTCTATCGCGACGCGCTCGGGCTCGATGTGACCCGGCGGCGACAGGGCGCGACCTTCATGTCATCGGGACGCTACCACCACCACATCGCCGCCAATGTCTGGCACAGCGCCGGCGCCGGCCGGCGCGACGAGCAGCGCGCAGGGCTGTCCTGGGTTTCGCTCGAGGCCGCCGATGCCTCCGCTTTCGAGACGGCGAAGGCGCGGCTGACGCAGGCCGGGGAGAAACTCGCGGTCGCGCCCACGGGCATCGCGACCGCCGACCCCTGGGGGACGCGCCTGCGCATCACGCGCGCGTAATCCTTTCACGTCTTCGATGTCGCGAGCGCGCGCATCCGCTCGAGCGCCTCGGCGGCGAGTGCCTTGGTCAATTGACCGGCGGGCATGTCGCGGCCGAGCGATGCCGCTTGCCCGGCCCACATCGGCGAGAAGTCGCCCGACCCCTGCGCCTCGGCCTTGGCGCGCAACGGCGCGAGCGCGCCGGCGGCCAGCGGAAATTCGGGCGCCACGTCGGATATCGGGCCAACCTCGCGCATGAGGCGATTGATGATGCCGCGCGCCGGGCGGCCGGTCATGAGGTTGGTCAATGCCGTGCCGTCGTCGCGCGCGGATTTGAGCGCAGCGCGATGCGGGGCCGAGAGCTTCGCCTCCGGACACCACAGATACGCCGTGCCGATCTGCACGCCCGCGGCCCCGAGCGCGAAGGCAGCGGCGATGCCGCGCGCATCGGTGACGGCGCCCGCGGCGATGACCGGCACCTTCACCGCATCGACGACTTGCGGAACGAGCGCAAACGTGCCGGCCTGGGTGGCGATGTCATCGCTCAAGAAGATGCCGCGATGGCCGCCAGCCTCGTTGCCCTGCGCGATCACGACGTCGACGCCGCGCGCTTCGAGCCAGCGCGCCTCGGCCGCGGTGGTCGCCGAACTCATCACCAGAAAGCGTCCCGCCTTGAGCCGCTGCAAGAGCCCCGCCTCCGGCAGCCCGAAATGGAAGCTCACGACGTCGGGCTTCGTCTCCTCGACGACATCGCACATGATGGAATTGAACGCGGTGCGATTGCTCGAGGGGACCGGCGCGGCGGGATCGATCGCGAG
>DASWFH010000507.1:0-4929 GCA_036394355.1 Allostellaceae bacterium
GAGCCGCGAATGTTTCAAGCGATGGACGCCGCCGCACACCCTCGAAGACATGCAGCATGAATGCCGCCGCCACGATAGGCGCCACGAGGTTGAACAACGGCAACGACAGCAGGAAGACGATCACCACCCCAGCCAGAACCAACCGACCGCGATGCCATCTCCACATCGCTCGCGCCGCCGCGCCGTCCAGCCGACGGAGCGCGACCAGCTCGAAATACTCGCGCCCGACAACATACCCGTTCAATCCATAGTAGATAAAGAGGTTTATCGGGGGCAAAAAGTAGACAGGCAGCAGCACCAGGTTGACGATGAGCGCGAGGACGAGGATGCGCAGCGCGCTGGCGATCGCCTCGCCGACGCCGATGCGCCGCGCCGGCGGCAGCTCCGGGTAATGGCGCCGCTCGACCGCCGCCACCACGCGCTCGAGAAAAAAGCCAAGGATCAGCATCGTCATCGCCGGGAACAGGAGCCAGGCGAGCAGCAGCGCGCCGAGGCTGCCGAGGATCTCGATCGCCGTGTCGAGCCAGGGAATGCCGGCGAGGTTGAGCCCGGAGAGCAGCAGCGTGGCGCCGAGCCACAGCGCGACCAGCAGCGCCAGCGCCAGGCACAGGCTGGTCAGGACGGCGCGGCGCTGCTCCGGCAGGAACGCGTCGGAGAGCGCAAGGCGCAAGGCGGTGAGCATCGATGGTGCGGCTTGCTGCGGCGGCAAAGCCCCTTATACTCCCGGCGCTTTCGCCCAGCCCGGACGAGGTTCATGGCGGCAGAGTCTCTCGATGTCGTCGGCATCGGCAATGCCATCGTCGACGTGATCGCCCAGGCCGATGACGCCTTCCTCGCGCGCCAGGGGCTTGCCAAAGGCTCGATGCGGCTGATCGACGCAGCGCAGGCCGAGGCGCTCTATGCCGCGATGGGGCCGGGCATCGAGATGTCCGGCGGCTCGGCCGCCAACACGATCGCGGGCATCGCCTCGCTCGGCGGCACCGGCGCTTATATCGGCAAGCGCAGCGCGGACGAGCTGGGCGAGGTCTTCGCCCACGACATCCGCTCGATCGGCGTGCGCTTCGCGACGGCGCCACTGCAACACGGCATGCCTACCGCACGCTGCCTCATCCTGGTGACGCCGGACGCGCAGCGCACCATGGGCACGTTCCTCGGCGCTTCCGCCGAGCTCGGCCCCGACGACGTCGCGCCGGAGCTCGTCCGCGCCGCGCAGGTCACCTATCTCGAGGGCTATCTGTTCGATCCGCCGCGCGCCAAGGCGGCGTTCCTCAAGGCGGCGGAGCTCGCGCATGCCGCCGGGCGCAAGGTGAGTCTCACGCTGTCCGATCCGTTCTGCGTCGAGCGCCACCGCGCCGATTTCCGCGCCCTCGTCCAAGGCCACATCGACATCCTCTTCGCCAACGAGGCCGAGATCGGCGCGCTCTACGAGACCGCGGATTTCGACGTGGCGGTGCGCGCCGTGCGCGGCCATTGCGACATCGCCGCGCTGACGCGCAGCGAGAAGGGCTCGGTCGTCGTCACCGCCGGCACCACGCAGACGGTCGCGGCGGAGAAGGTGGCGCGGCTGGTCGACACCACCGGCGCCGGCGACCTCTATGCCAGCGGCTTCCTCTACGGCCTGACGCATGGCCGCGACCTCGCGTCTTGCGCGCGCCTGGGCAGCCTCTGCGCCGCCGAGATCATCAGCCATTTCGGCGCCCGCCCGGAGGCCTCGCTCAAGGCCCTCGCGGCGAAAGCCGGCCTGCTCTGATCCGCGCTCGACAGATCGGCACATGGTCAGCGCGTGGGTGGTGGAGATCCTCGGCGACGAGACCCACGTCGCGCGCGGTCTCTATGGCTTCGTTCAGCTGCCGACGGCCGGCGACCGCGTGATGCTGCCGAACGAGCGCGGCTCTCAGGACGTGGTCGGCGTCGTGCAGATCGGGCATTCGCCGAGTCGAATGGACGCGGACGCCCAAGCAGACAAGGAACCTCTGGCGACAGTTTATGTCCAGTGGCTCGAGGAGGCCGACGCTACATAGGTCGTGCGCTCGCTGCCCGTGTCGCTGCGCCACGATCGGCCAGCGGGAGTGAGAGACCTGGCGGTGTCGCGCCTTCATGCGCGAGCAGCCAGCGCTTGCGCTCGATGCCGCCGCCGTAGCCGGTCAAGGTACCGTCGGCGCCGATGACGCGGTGGCAGGGCACGACGATCCCCACAGGATTGGCGCCGTTGGCGAGGCCGACGGCACGCACCGCCTGCGCCCGGCCGATGCGCCGGGCGAGCTCGCCATAGGAGACGGTCGTGCCGCAAGGGATATCGCGCAGCGCGCGCCACACTGTGCGCTGGAACAGCGTGCCGCCGGTCTGCACGGGCAGGCGGTCGATCGCCGAGAGATCGCCGGCAAAATAGGCGCGCAGCGCGCGCGTGAGGCCGCTTGGGTCGCGCGCCGGCTCGAGCGCGAAGCCGTTGGCGCCATAATGCAGGCGAAGCGAGCGTCGCATGCTGTCGTCGTGATCCGTCCAGTCGAGCGCGCGCAAATTGCCCTGAGGGTCGGCGACGATGGCCAATTCGCCGGTCGGCGTGTCCAGCGTGTCGATGAGCAGGCGCAGCGTCTCAGCCATGAACCGTCTCCTGTGCGATGGGAACGACGGATGCGTCCGCCGCCCAGAGATGCTGCGCGGCATAGGCGCGCCATGGGCGCCACGGCTCGGCGCGGTCGAGCAGATCGGCCGGCGTCGGCCGCGTCCCGTTGACCGCCGCGCCGCGCAGCAGGCCGATATCGGAGGCGGGGAAGGCGTCGGTCTCGCGCAGTGCGCGCAGCGCGATGTATTGCGCCGTCCACTCGCCGACGCCGCGGATGCGCCGCAGCCGCGCGATCGCCTCCTCGACGGTGCCGAACGGCCGGAAGAGCTGCTGGTCGGCCGCCGCAGCTTCCGCCAGCGCCTTGAGCGCCGCCTTGCGCGCGCCGGGCATCTTGAGCCCGCTCAGATCCGCCGCGGCCATGCGCTCGGGCGTGGGAAACACGCGCGACAGGCGCGGATGCGCGCGATACTCGTCGGGCAAGGTCGCGCCGAACTGCGCGACGAGGTCGGCGGCGAGCCGACGCGCCGCGCTCACGGTGACCTGCTGGCCCAGGATCGCGCGGATGGCGAGCTCGAACCCGTCCCAGCCGCCGGGCGCGCGCAGACCCGGGCGTTGCGCCACCAAGGGCGCCAGCAGCGGGTCGCGCGACAGATGCGCGCCGATCGTCTCGATATCCGCGCCGACGTCGAAGACGCGGCGCACCCGCGCGACGATGGGCGGCAGCGCGCGGATCGAGGGGAAGCGGATGGTGACGCCGATGCTGCTGCGCTCGGGCAGGTGCGCCACCGCGATGCTGCCGAGTGCACCGTCGAGGCCGATGCTGCGCCGATAGATCCCGTCCTCGACATGCTCGATGCCGGCGACGGCGCGCGCCTCCAGGTAAGCGAGCATCGCCGGCCAATCATAGGGCGGGCGGTAGCGCAGGCGCAGCGTCACGCCGGTCTCGGCGGGCGCGCCCTCCGGCAGCCGGCGCCGCAGCGCGCCGGGCGGGCGGCGGAAGAGCGCCCGGAAGGTTTCGTTGAAGCGCCGCACGCTGCCGAAGCCGGCGGCGAGCGCCACCTCGCCCAGCGGCAGGCGCGTCTCCTGGATGAGCTGCTTGGCGAAGAGCACGCGCCGGGTCTGCGCCACCGCGACCGGCGAGGCGCCGAGATGCTGCTTGAACAGCCGCCGCAGCTGACGCCCGCCGACGCCGAGCCGCTCCGCCAGCGCCTCGACGCCCGTCTCGGCATCGAGCGCGCCGTCGGCCATGAGGGCGAGGGCGCGCGACACCGTGTTCGAGCTGCCGCGCCAAAAAGCGAGGTCGGGTGCCGTCTCCGGCCGGCAGCGCAGGCACGGGCGAAAGCCCGCCTCCTGCGCCGCGGCGGCCGAGGGGAAGAAGCGGCAATTCGCGAATTTGGGCGTGCGCGCCGGGCAGATCGGCCGGCAATAGATGCCGGTCGAGGTCACGCCGACGAAGAGGCGCCCGTCGAAACGCGCGTCGCGCGTCTCGATGGCGCGGTAGCAGGCCTGGCGGTCGAGCACATCCATGCGCCGATTATGCCACCGGCCCGGGCGCGGTACTCGCGGTTTTCGGACGTCATCGCCGGGGCAGCGGCGGCTCGCGGACGGCGCCATCGACGCGCTCACAGGCGCAGGAGCGGCTCCAGGGTCGCACCGGTGCGCAAGGCGCGCAGCGGCGCGGTGTCCATGTAGACGCGCTCCTCGATGATCCGGCCGTGGCGCAGGCGCAGCTTGTCGACGCCGCGCCAGTCGAAGCGCTTGCCGCCGACGAGGCGCGTGCACTGCCATTCGACGATGACGACGTCGCCCCGCGCGGTCCAGTCGAGCAGCTGCCAAACGAGGTCCGGCGCCGCCTCCTTCTGCACCTCGTTGAGCCGGCCGAGCTCCCGCCCGGCGATCGGGCGGTCGGTGATCGGGTAATGCAGCACGCCGTCCTCATGCCACAGCGCCAGGAATGCCGCGCCGTCGCGCGCCGCCCAGGCCGCCGCGAATTTGGTGACGAAATCCCGGATCTCCGCATCGCTCATCGACTTCCTCCCGCTCGGATGCGAGGGAGTATATGGCGCAGGCCACAGGCGTGTCTGGCCGGATTCGGACGCCACCTGCCGGTCAATTGCCGTCGACGCCCGCCTTCTTCTCGTCTATACAGGCGCCGTCTTCGCATTGTCCTTGGCCGCGGCGCTCCCCATTTAACAGTGTCACGTCATTTTAACGGTTTGGTTTCATCTTCCGCGCCCATGGACATTCGCAACATCGCCATCATCGCGCATGTCGACCACGGCAAGACCACGCTGGTCGATCAGCTGCTGCGCCAGAGCGGCGCCTTCCGCGCCAACCAGCAGGTGATGGAGCGCGCGCTCGACAGC
>DASWFH010000508.1:0-1905 GCA_036394355.1 Allostellaceae bacterium
AACCGACATAAGCAACGACCGGCCCGCCGGCAAGACGCGCCTCGAGCGCCTCGCGATCGGCGACCTGATGGACGAAGCCACGCGCCTCGGCAGCGGCAAGAAAGGACGAGCGAGCAGCGGACATGACGGATAGCCGGGACATTCCCTGGGGCGGCCCGTGTAGCACAATCATCATGGCGCGACAATTCGCGCGCGGCCGATGAGCGCGCCCCTGCACCGCGTCGTCGGGCTCATGAGCGGCACGTCGCTCGACGGCATCGACGCCGCCTTCGTCGAGACCGACGGCGAGCAGCGGGTGAGCACGGGTCCGTCGCTCACGCTGCCGTATGACGACGCGCTGCGCGCCCGCCTCCGTGCGGCGCTGGGCGGCAAGGGCGCGGTCGCCGAGGTGGAACGGGCACTGACCGAGGTGCATGGCGAGGTGGTGCGCGCGCTCATCGCCCAGCACAGCATCGCCGGCGTGGATCTCGTCGGGTTCCACGGACACACCATCCTGCACCGGCCTGACCAGGGGCGGACGTGGCAGCTCGGCGACGGCGCATTGCTTGCCGGGCTGACCGGCATCGATGTGGTCTGTGACTTCCGCTCGGCCGATGTCGCGGCGGGCGGCGAGGGCGCCCCCTTCGCACCGCTCTATCACGCAGCGCTGGCGAGCGGGATCGAGAAGCCGGTGGCCGTGCTCAATATCGGCGGTGTCGCCAACGTCACCTGGATCGGCCCCGGCGCTGGCGACATCCTCGCCTTCGATACCGGCCCGGGCAATGCGCTGATCGACGATTGGGCGCTCGCGCATAGCGGCCGGCCGGTCGATCTCGGTGGCGCACTGGCGGCGGCGGGCCGTGCCGATCGCGGCTTTGTCGAGCGCTTCCTCGCGCATGCCTTCTTCGAGCGCGCGCCGCCGAAATCGCTCGACCGCGACGATTTCGCTGGCTTTGTGCCAACCGGACTGTCGCCCGCCGACGGCGCGGCGACCTTGACGGCCATGACCGCGGCAGCGGCGGCGCGCGCCGCCGCGCATTTCCCGCTGCCGGCGCGACGCTGGCTCGTCTGCGGCGGCGGCCGGCGCAATCCGGTGCTGATGGCTGCACTTGCGAGCCTCGTAGGCAAGCCCATCGATCCGGTCGAGGCGGTCGGCTGGGACGGCGACGCGCTGGAGGCGCAGGCTTTTGCCTACCTTGCCGTGCGCTCGACGCTGGGGCTGCCGCTCAGCCTGCCCGGCACGACGGGTGTCGCGCGCCCGATGACCGGCGGACGGCTCTTCTTTGCACCGACCGATCAGAGCTTGCCGCGCCGCCCGAGCCGGGCGTAGGCGTAAAGCCAGCCGCCGAGCAGCAGGCATGCCAGACCCGCGAGGAAGACGCGGCGCAACGCGCGGGCGCGCTGCTCAGTGGCAGGGAAAGGCGAAGGAATGGCGCGCGTCGTGCGCCGCGTTGTGGGCGATGGCGATCGGCGCGAAGCCGGCACCGAGCAACAGGAAGGCTCCGAGCAGCAACGCCGCCATCGGCGCCGCCAGCGCCGCTGCCGAGCGCACCGCCTCGGGCGCCGAAGTCACCGCGAGTCTGCGCATTCCTCTCTCCCTCGCTCGGTCCATCGCTGAGAGGCTAGGGCGGATCGGCCTGCTCGATCAAGCGCCGAAGCGCGGCGTCAGCCGGTAAGCAGGCGGCGGTCGAGCGCCGCCGTCTTGATCGCCTTTTGCAGCTTCTCGAAGGCACGCACCTCGATCTGCCGCACGCGCTCGCGCGAGATGCGGTATTTTTGCGACAGATCCTCGAGTGTCGTCGGCTGTTCCTTGAGCCGCCGCTCGATCAGGATGTCGCGCTCGCGGTCGGTCAGATGCGACATGGCCCCGCGCAGGAGGTCGCGCCGCAAGCCGAGTTCCTGGCGCTCGCCCAGATTGGTCTCCTG
>DASWFH010000509.1:0-2030 GCA_036394355.1 Allostellaceae bacterium
GAGCAGCCCTGCCTCGCTCTTTCGTCTTCAGGTTGGGCCTCCGGCACTGGGCGGTACCGGCAGTCGGCCCGAGCCGGCGGTGGCGCCGGCATCGACCGGCAGGATCACGCCGGTGATCCAACGCGCCTCGTCGCTGGCGAGGAACAGGACCGCGTTGCCGACATCCCAGCCCGTGCCCTCCGTCTTGAGCAGCGAGCGCTCGCGCCGGGCCTCGCGCATCTCCGGCGACATGCCGCGGCCGTAGACCATGGGCGTATAGACCATGCCCGGTGCCACACAATTGACACGGATGCCCTCGCTGCCGTGATGCGCCGCCATCGCCCGCGTCATATTGACCACGGCCCCCTTGGAGGTGGGGTAAAGCAGGCTCGGATGGCCGCCGGCGAGGCCCGCGACCGAGGCGATGTTGATGATCGAGCCGCCGCCCGCCTTGCGCATCTCCGGGATGGCGTATTTCGCCATCAGCATCATCGAGGTGACGTTGACCCGCATGGCCCGGTCCCAGGCCTCGGGATCGACCTCGACCGCGGTGCCGGACGGGCCACCGATCCCGACATTGTTGACGAGGATCTCGAGTCGGCCCCAGCGCGAAGCGGCCGCGCGCACCGCCGCGGCGCAGGCGGCGGGGTCGGTGACATCCGCCTCCAGCACCTCGGCCTCGCCCTGCTCGGCCGCGATCATGCGCGCGGTATCCTCGGCCCAGCCCCGGATCGCGTCGACCAGCGCCACACGCGCGCCGTGCCGCGCCAGCAGAACCGCCGCGGCGCGGCCGTTGCCGATGCCATCGGCGCGCGAGCCGGCGCCGGTGACGATCGCCACCTTGCCGTCGAGGCGTTTGCCCTCTGTTTCTGTCATCGCCCTTCCCTCCTGCTCATGGGCCGGCTGCCTCGCCCGGCGCCACGGTCAGCAGCGCGTCGACGATGGTGCAGCCCTCGCCGGCGCGATGGACGATCACCGGGTTGAGCTCCACCTCCTGGACCAGGTCGCGATGCGCCGCGGCGAAGCCCGAGAGCTGCGCCACCAGCGCCGCGAGCGCGTCGACATCGGCCGGCAGCGCGCCGCGAAAGCCCTGGAGCAGCCGGGCGACGCGCAGCTCGCCCAGCATGCGGCGCGCGCCTTCGGCATCGACCGGCGCCAAGCGATAGACCGCGTCCTTGAACAGCTCGGTCATCACACCGCCGGCGCCGATCATCACCAGCGGGCCGAAGCCGCGGTCGCGGATCGTGCCGACGATCACCTCGACGCCCGGCCGCGCCATGGGCTGCAACAATACGCCCTGCAGCCGCACGTCCGGCCGATGGCGGCGCAGTTCGCCAAGCATGGCGTCGTAGCTCTGGTGCAGCGATGACGCGTCGCGGATGCCGAGCCGCACGCCGCCCACCTCGGTCTTGTGCGGGATGTCCGGCGACTGGATCTTGAGCGCGAGCGGGAAGCCCAGCGCCGCCGCCGCGGCGTCGAGCTCGGCGGGATCCGTCACCAGCCGGTGCGGCGGCACGGCAATGCCGGCGCGCGCCAGCAGCTCCTTGGCGTCATATTCGGACAGGCCGCCGCGGCTGCGCTCGAGCGCCGCACGGATTGGCGCCGCGCTGCGCGGGAGCGCCGCCGCGCGCGGCGGCGCATAGCGTCCGCGGCGGACGAGCGCGCCCAGCGCCGCGGCGAGCGCGCCGAGATCGGTGTGGATGGTGAGCCCTGCCGCAGCCAGTGCCTGGCGTGCGAGGCTCGAGGGCAGCGTGTAGCTGTAGAACAGCACCGGCTTGGCCTGACGCGCGACGATCGCCTTGAGCGCGGCAACATCGATGGCCATGCGCTGCTCGCTCGCCAGCGACACGACGGCGAGGACGGCATCGACCTCGGCGGACTCGCAGAGAAGTTCGGTCGCGCGGACGAGACCGCCCGTGAGCACGGCCTGCGCGGTGATGTCGACGGGATTTCGCGCCGAGCCGTAGGCGGGGATGAAGGCGCCGATCGCCTGCTGCAGCGCCGGCGACAGCTCGGGGAGCGACAGGCCGGCGCCGGCGAGCATGTCGGCG
>DASWFH010000510.1:0-3707 GCA_036394355.1 Allostellaceae bacterium
TCGCCTACAGCATCCCCAAGGAAGGCGCGATGATGTGGGTCGACATGATGGCCGTGCCGAAGGACGCGCCGCATGCGGAGAATGCGCTCAAATTCATCGACTTCATCCTGCGGCCGGAGATCATCGCGGCGATCAGCAACACAGTCGCCTACGCCAATCCCAATTTGCTGGCGACCGACCTCGTCGACGAGGAGATCCGCGGCAACCCCAACATCTACCCGCCGGCCGAGGTGCGCGCGCGGCTGTTCTTCGACAAGCCGGTGACGCCGCAATACGAGCGGCTGCGCACCCGCGCCTGGACCAGGGTGAAGACCGGCAGCTAGCCGGTCGCGCGCGGCACGATGATCCTGGCGCCCACACCCCCATCATCGCCGGAGACAGATGCCAGGGGAACCGTGAGCCCGCGCGCCGCGGCTTCGGCGATCCAACCTTACTTGCGTCTCGAGCATGTGGTGAAGCGCTATGCGTCGGGCGGTCCCGCCGCGGTCGACGATGTCTCGCTCGACATCGCCCGCGGCGAGTTCTTCGCGCTGCTGGGGCCCTCGGGCTGCGGCAAGACGACGCTGCTGCGCCTGGTCGCGGGCTTCGAGCGGCCCGACGAGGGGCGCATCCTGCTCGACGACGCCGACATGGCGGGTGTGCCGGCTTACGCGCGGCCGGTCAACATGATGTTCCAGTCCTACGCGCTCTTCCCGCACATGACGGTGGCGCAGAATGTCGGCTTCGGCTTGAAGCAGGACGGGCTGGGCCGGCGCGAGATCGCGCCGCGCGTCGCCGCCATGCTCGATCTGGTGAAGCTCGGCCGGCTCGCCGCGCGCAAGCCGCACCAGCTCTCGGGCGGCGAGCGGCAGCGCGTCGCACTCGCCCGCGCGCTGATCAAGGAGCCGAAGCTGCTGCTGCTCGACGAGCCGCTTGCCGCGCTCGACCGCAAGCTGCGCGAGGAGACGCGTTTCGAGCTGGTGCGCATCCAGCGGCGCATCGGCATCACCTTCCTCCTGGTGACACACGACCAGGAGGAGGCGATGAGCATGGCCTCGCGCATCGCCGTGATGTCGCAGGGCAAGATCGTCCAGCTCGGCACGCCGCCGGAGATCTACGAGACGCCGGCCAATCGCTTCGTCGCCGATTTCATCGGCACGGTGAATTTTTTCACCGGCCACGTCGCCGGCACGGATGGGCCGCTGCTGCACGTCTTCTGCCCCGATGCCGGCGCGGTGTTCACGGTCGAGCACGAGCCGCTGGCCGCCGGCGCCGACGTCGCCATCGCGCTGCGCCCGGAGAAGATCGCGCTCGAGGCGCCGCCGGCCGAGCCTGGGCGCAACCGCCTCGTCGGCCGCATCGCCGCCATCGCCTATCGCGGCGACGCGTCGAGCTATGAGATCGAGCTCGCGACCGGCCGGACGCTGCGCGCGACGCTGCCCAACACGCGGCGGCGCGCCCCGCCCTTCGCCGTCGGGCAATCGATCGGCCTCGCCTTCGAGCCTGGCGCCTGCGTCGTGTTCCGGCCATGAGCGACGCGTTCCGCCGCCGCGCCGTGCTGGCCCTGCCCTTTGCGTGGCTCGCGCTGTTCTTTCTCGTGCCGTTCCTGATCGTGCTCAAGATCAGCTTGGCCGAGACCGCGATCGGCGTACCGCCCTACACGCCGCTCCTCGAGCGCGGCGAAGGCGGATGGAGCCTCCACGCCACCGTTGCCAACTATCAGTTCCTGTTCTCCGACAGCCTTTATCTGCGCGCCTATCTCAACGCCATCAAATTCGCGGGCGTGTCGACGCTCGTCTGCCTGCTGCTCGGCTATCCCATGGCCTACGGCATCGTGCGCGCGCCGCGCGCCTGGCGCGGGCTGCTGCTGCTGCTGGTCATCCTGCCCTTCTGGACCAGCTTCCTGATCCGCGTCTACGCCTGGATCGGCCTGCTGAAGGGGAACGGCGTCATCAACAACCTGTTGCTCGCCACGGGCCTCATCCACGAGCCGCTGGCGCTCCTCAACAACGCCTTCGCCGTCTATCTCGGCATCGTCTATTCCTATCTGCCCTTCATGGTGCTGCCGCTCTACGCCCAGCTCGAGAAGCTCGATCCCGCCCTGCTCGAGGCGGCGGCCGATCTCGGCTGCCGGCCGTGGCAGGCCTTCGGTCGCGTGACGCTGCCGCTGTCGCTGCCGGGCATCGCCGCCGGCGCGCTGCTCGTCTTCATCCCCGCGGTCGGCGAGTTCGTCATCCCCGACCTGCTCGGCGGCCCGGACACCTTGATGATCGGCAAGGTGCTGTGGGACGAGTTCTTCACCAACCGCGACTGGCCGGTGGCATCGGCCGTCGCCGTCGCCATGCTGGTGCTGCTGCTCGTGCCGATGGGCTTCGTCCGCCGCCTGCTGCAGGAGGAGACGGCATGATCAATCGCCTGTCGCCCTTTCTCGCGGTCATGCTGGCGGTCGGCTATGTCTTTCTTTACGGGCCGATCGCGTCGCTGATCCTCTATTCCTTCAACGCCTCGCGCCTCGTCACCGTGTGGGCGGGGTTCTCGACCCATTGGTATGTCGAGCTCGCGCATAACGAGGCCATCCGCGGCGCGGCGCTGATCAGCATCGAGATCGCCGTCTCCGCCGCCAGCGGCGCGCTCGTGCTCGGCACGCTCGCGGGCTTCGCGCTGCAGCGCTACCGCCGCTTCCGCGGCCGCGCCGTGTTCGGCACGCTGGTGACGGCGCCGCTGGTCATGCCCGAGGTCATCACCGGCCTGTCGCTCCTGCTGCTCTTCGTCGCGCTGGAGCAGGCGCTGGGCTGGCCGGCCGGGCGCAGCATGTTCACGATCATCATCGCCCATGTCACCCTCGGCACCGCTTATGTCGCGGTCGTCGTCGAGGCGCGGCTCGCCGCCTTCGACCGCTCGCTCGAAGAGGCGGCGCTCGATCTCGGCGCGCGGCCGATGAAGGTGTTCTTCGTCATCACCCTGCCGCTCATCGCGCCGGCGCTGCTGGCGGGCTGGCTGCTCGCCTTCACCCTCTCGCTCGACGATCTGGTGATCGCCAGCTTCACCTCGGGCCCGTCCTCGACGACGCTGCCGATGGTGATCTTCTCGAGCGTGCGGCTGGGGGTGAGCCCGCAAATCAACGCGCTGGCGACGCTGTTCCTGGCGACGGTGACGGTGACCGTGCTGATCGCCGGCCGGCTCATCGGCGGACCGGCGCGGCGGCGCGAAAGGGCACCGGCGCCGGTGGCTCAGGAATCGTAGCTCACCACCGAGGTGAAGGGGACGTCGATGCGGTCGCGCCCCCGCAGGAAGGCGAGCTCGATGATGCAGGCGGCGGCCAGCACGTCGCCGCCGACCATGCGGCACAGCCGCACGGCGGCGCCGAGCGTCCCGCCGGTGGCGAGCAGGTCGTCGAGCACGATGACGCGCTGCCCCGGCTTGATGGCATCGGCCTGGATCTCGATGGTGTCGCTGCCGTATTCAAGGTCGTAGGTATAGGGGATGGTCGGCCCCGGCAGCTTGCCGCGCTTGCGCACCATGACGAAGCCGCAGCCGAGGCTGAGCGCGAGCGGCGCGGCGACGAGGAAGCCGCGCGACTCGATGCCGACGAGCAGCTCCGGGTGGTAGGGCTTGAGCCCTTCCTCGAGCCTGTGCACGGTCGCTTGCCAGGCCTCGGCATGGGCGAGCAGGGTGGAGATGTCGTAGAACAGGATGCCCGGCTTGGGGAAATCGGGGACCGCCCGGAT
>DASWFH010000511.1:0-3213 GCA_036394355.1 Allostellaceae bacterium
TCCAGCACCGCCTCGTTGGTGCGCCCCTCCTCGATCAGCTTCGTCGCCGGGATGATGATGCCCTCCTGGAAGATGTCGGTGGTGTCGGGGCTGATCGAGCCTGGCCGCAAACCCCCGATATCGGCGAAATGCGCCCAGCTCATCACGAAGGCGCAGCGCCGCTCCTTGTCGAAGACGGGCGCGATCAACACCTGGTCGTTCGAGTGCGAAACGGCGCCCGTCGATTCGTAGCAGTCGTTATACCAATAGAGGTCGCCGGCCTTCATGGTGTCCGGCGGGAAGCGCTTGAAGATCGAGCCCGCCATGTCGCCGAAGACGGGCATGTTGGAGCCGACCGCCATCACCCCGTCGGCATCGAAGAGCGAGGTGTAGAAATCTTTCTTCTCGCGGATGAAGGCCGAGATGGCGGTGCGCTCGATCAGCGCCTCCATCTCTGCCTGCGCCGCGCGGATGGCGCCACGGATGACCTCCAGCGTCACCGGATCGCATGACGCCTTGTCCTTCGCTGATAGCAAGGCGTTGGCCGGCGCCTCGCCCGGAGCCTCATTCAAGCGGAGCATTGGTCGGGTCCTTGATGGCGATGAGCGTCACCGACGAAATCAGCGCGCCGACGATCACGAAGATCGCGGGCGAGACCAAGCTGCCGGTCTGCTGGATCAGGAAGGTCGCGACAAAGGGCGCGAAGCCGCCGAAGATCGTGACCGCGAGGCTATAGCCGATCGAGAGCGCCGTGAAGCGCACCCGTGTCGGGAACAACTCGCTCAGGATGGCGCAGAGCGGCCCGGCATACATGGCGAGGAGCACGGCGGCGATGCCTTGCGCGATCATCAACCCAAGGCCGCTCTTCATACCGACGACGACCATGAACAGCGGATAGGAGATGAGGACATAGCCGAGCGCCGAGACGAGCAGCACGGCCTTGCGCCCGACCTGGTCCGACAGCGCTCCGAAGACCGGCGTCAGGATGGTGAGTATCACCGCGCCAACAGCGGTCGAATAATAGGCGGTGCCGGCGGGAATGCCGAGCCCGCTCGTGGCGAAACTCGGCAAGAAGATGTTGAAGATGTAATTGCCGACCGTGCCGACAATCGACAATCCGAAGGCCGCGAGCACGGGGCGGATATAGGTGGTGAGGCTGTCGCGCACGGGAGCGGCGGCGACCTTGTGCTCGGCGACGGTGCGGTCATAGGCGGGCGTCTCGGCCACCCGCGAGCGGAGATAGAAGCCGATCGGCGCCAGCAGGAAGCCGAGGATAAAGGGGACGCGCCAGCCCCAATCGATCATCGCCTGCTTGTCGAGCGTCGAGTTGAGGATGGCGGCCATCGCGGTGCCCATGACCAGGGCAAGGCCGACGCTGAACTGCTGCATGGAGCCAACGATGCCGCGCTTGCCGGCCGGCGCATGCTCGACGAGGAAGGCCGCCGCCCCTCCCCATTCGCCGCCCGTCGAGAAGCCCTGCACCAGGCGGCACAACACCAGCAGGATCGGCGCCGCGATACCGATCTTGGCATAGGGCGGCACGAGGCCGGTGAGCGCCGTCGCCGTCGCCATCAGGCCGACGGTCAGCACGAGCGCGGTCTTGCGGCCCTTCTTGTCACCGAGCGCACCAATCACGATCGCGCCCACCGGCCTCATCACGAAGCCGACACCATAGGTGGCGAAGGTCGAAAGCAACGAGGCCACGGGATCGGTGCTCGGGAAGAAGTTCGCGCCGATCTGCGCCGCGAACAGGCCGAAGATGAAAAAGTCAAACAGCTCGACGAAATTGCCGACCGAACAGGCGATGACGGCCCGTCGGCGCGTCGATGCCGACTCAAGAGCATCGACGGCGTCGGCGTAGGCTGCGACTTGCGACATGACTCTGTCTCGATGTGGAATTTCGGATCAGGAAGCAAGTGCCGCGCCAAGCGCGGCTTGCGCATCCTTCAGGGCATGCAGCACCCGGTTCGCCGCCCGCCTTGCGCCGACGGCGACGAAGCGCGCCTGGTCCGAGCCCGGCTTCGCCCGGCTGAGCGCGCGTAGCGGGTCGAGCGCGGGCCAAGCCGATTGCGGCAAGGCCGGATCATGGGAGAAGCGGTCGCCATCCGTGTAGTCGAGCGGCACGAGGGCGCGCGAGGCGCGCATCAGCGCCGCGTTGATGGCGTCGAGTTTGGCCTGGTCGTTGACGCCGCTGCGCGCGGCAACTGATTTTGCCTCGGCTTCGAGCGCCTCGGCCGCTTTCACGAGCCCGCCGATTGCGACGGCGTCGCCGAGCTTTTCCGCGAGCTTGCGCAATTCGGCGAGGAGATCGCCGGCATGGGCCGCGCAATCGAGCGGCAGGACGGGGTCGGTCTGGAGCCGCCAGAGAGTGTGGACGACAACGCGCGTGTCGCGCTCCAGGAATTTCTCGTCGATCTTGTCGAGGAGGTCGTGAGGCGTGTGCCACCACCAGCCCAGCGCGTTGCGCATCTTCACGGGGCCAGGCGGCTGATGGCTGATGCTGCCATACATCGAGGGGATACCGACGCCCCAGAAGGACTGGTCGCTCGAGCGCGAAGCGCGTTTGCCGGCGTGGTCCTGCTGAGCTTCGGCCTTCGTCGCGTCCTTGGCGAGCGCCACCAGCGGCGTGGTGACGCCGTTATCGGTGAGCACGGTGGCGCCGATGCCGCCCGTCGAATCGACATTCACATGCGCGACGCAACGCGCGTCGATATCCTCGAAATGGTTGTCGACATACCAGGTCGAGCCGGAATAGCGCCCATGCGAATGGCCGGACCAGAAGCAGACGCGCAGACCGCGCCGCCATTCCTTGTGGTGCTGGGCGAGAAGCCGCGCCGCCTCCAGCATGGTGGCGTTGGCTGAGCCATTGTCCATGACGCCGTAATACCAGGTGTCGTGATGGCCCGAGAGCAGCGTAAACGGGCCATCCTTCGCGCCAGGTGCGTCGAGATGGGCGACAAGGATCGGCGTCTTGCGCCAGCCGGTATCGACTTCGGCGTGGAGCGTCACCGCAAGCCTGCCAGTGGATTTCAGCTTAGCGCGCAGCGCAGCGCCATCGGCGTCGGAGATGGTGCAGGCGACCGTCGCCGGCATCTCCGGCAGCAT
The DNA here is from genome assembly GCA_036394355.1 of Allostellaceae bacterium. Classification (GTDB taxonomy): domain Bacteria; phylum Pseudomonadota; class Alphaproteobacteria; order ATCC43930; family CGMCC-115725; genus DAHUYF01. The sequence continues at coordinate 3,085 of DASWFH010000511.1, forward strand.
CTCGGCGGAGGGGCTGCCCCAGACCGGCGAGATGCACATCTCGTGAAGATGCTCATGCGGGCTGACATGGAGCTGGCCGACCGCGCCGGCGGCCTTGGCGTTCGCGGCTGCGGCTGGGCTCGCGATGCC
>DASWFH010000512.1:0-4726 GCA_036394355.1 Allostellaceae bacterium
CGCTCGAGGCGCGGCTGCGCCGCCATGACGGTGCCTATCGCTGGAATGTCATCCGCAACGCGCCCATCGGCCGCGACGGCAAGACCGTGGCCTGGCTCGGCACCGCCGTCGATGTCGACGACATCCGCCGCGCCAACGAGCTGCTCGAGCGGCAGGTGGCCGAGCGCACCGAGCGGCTGCGCGCGCAGATCGCCGAGCGCGCGCAGGCGCAAGCGGTGCTCGAGGACGGCGAGGCGCGCTATCGCGCGCTCTACAACCGCACGCCCATGGCGCTGCATTCGGTCGATGCGTCGGCGCGCATCATCGACGTCAACGACTACTGGTGCCAGCTCTTCGGCCATGCGCGCGAGGCGGTGCTGGGCCGCTCGCTGCCCGAGTTCATGACCGAGGAGTCGGCGCAGTTCTATCGCGACAATGCGTGGCCCGACATGCTGGCCAGCCGCGGCTCCGTGCGCACCTTCGAGTATCGTTTCCGCAAGCGCTCGGGCGAGGTGTTCCACGGCTGCGTGTCCTCGCGCGGCGAGTGGGACGCCGAGGGGCGCTTCGTGCGCACCTGGGCCGCGACCGCCGACATCACCGCGCAGAAGGCGGCCGAGGCGCAGCTCGTCCAGGCGCAGAAGATGGAGGTGGTCGGCCAGCTCACCGGCGGCATCGCCCACGACTTCAACAACCTGCTGACCGCCGTGCTCGGCAACCTCGAGCTGCTGGAGCGGCGCACCCGCGACGCGGCCGCTTCGCACTACCTGCAATCGGCGCGGCGCGCCGCCGAGCGCGGCGCCAAGCTGACCGAGCAGCTTCTCGCCTTCGCGCGCAAGCAGCACCTGCAGCCGCGCGCGATCGACGCCAACCGCATCGTCGCCGGCATGGGCGAATTGCTGGCGCGCACCATGGGCGGCACCATCGAGCTGCGCACCGCGCTCGACCCGCAGCTTTGGCCGGCGCTGCTCGACCCGACGCAGGTCGAGCTGATGATCCTCAACCTCGCCATCAACGCGCGCGACGCGATGCCGCTCGGCGGCACGCTCACCATCGCCACCGCCAACGTCGCCGCCGGCATGCCCGGCGTGCCGCCGGAGATCGGCGAGCGCGACAGCGTCCTGTTGTCGGTGAGCGACACCGGCACCGGGATGAGCTCGGAGGTGCTGTCGCGGGCGTTCGAGCCGTTCTTCACCACCAAGGAGGTCGGCAAGGGCAGCGGGCTCGGCTTGAGCCAGGTCTACGGCCTGATGAAGCAGTCCGGCGGCGCGCTGCGCATCGACAGCCGGCTCGGCGAAGGCACGACGGTGTGGCTCTACCTGCTGCGGGCGGCCGAATCCGCCGCGGCCGAGACGGGCGCGCCACAGGCCGCGGCGACGCGCGAGGGCGGCCGCATCCTGGTGGTCGACGACGACGCCGATGTCCGCGACATCACCGTGCAGCTGCTGCGCGAGGCCGGCTACGCCGTCGCCGAGGCCGATGGCGGGCGTGCCGCGCTGGCTGCGCTCGAGCGCGGCGAGATCTACGATCTCGTGCTGGTGGACATCGCCATGGCGGGCTTGAACGGCTTCGAGACGGTGCGCCGATGGCGCGGGCGCCGGCCGGGGCTGCGGGTGCTCTTCACCACCGGCTATGCCGACACCTCGATGTTCGATGCGCAGACCGGCGCCGATCCGGTGCTCAAGAAGCCGTTCAGCCGCGATGCGCTCGCCGCCGCGGTGCAGGGGGCGCTCCGCCGCGGCGCGGCGGCGACGGCGCCGCCGGCATCCGCCAAGATCATGCCGATCCGCTCACGCAAGGGCGAGTAGGCCGCGTCGCGCCCCTGAGCTCCTCCCTTGGCCGTGCTTGTCACGGCCATCCACGTCTTGTCGCAGCGCAAAGACATGGATGCCCGGCGCAAAGGCCGGGCATGACGACGGAGAGGCATCGACGGCATACAGCGTGGGAAACGCCGCCGCGGCCTCAGCCGCGGTCGTGCGCCGGGCGGTCGCCGGCGGTGCTGGCGGCAGCGGCCGTATTGGCCGGCGGCGACACTTGCGGCGGGGGCGAGGCGGCGGTCTCGTCCTCCTTCATGCCCGATTTGAACGCCTTGATGCCCTTGGCGAGGTCGCCCATCAGACCGGAGATCTTGCCCTTGCCGCCGAACAGCAGGGCCACGATCGCGATGACGATCAGCCAATGCCAGAGACTGAAACCACCCATGGGAAACCTCGAGACAAGCAGGGTTTGCGTGTTGTTCTGCCGCTGATGGCGCCGCCCGGGGCGCCGATTGTCAAGGGAAAACCGGCTGCGTCATGCGGGCAGGGGTGCAACGATCGGCGGAACCGGCCGTTTTCCTCGATGATTCCAGCGAGGAGGCGAGGATGACGATGCGGAGCGACCGTCCCCTGCTGGCCGGCCAGAAGGCGCTCGTCACCGGCGCGAGCGCCGGCATCGGCGCCGGCATCGCGCAGGCGCTGGCGGCGGCCGGCGCCGCGGTGGCGATCAACCACTCCGGCGCGGCCAGCGCGGCGGCGGGCGAGGCCGTGGCCAAGGCGATCCGCGACAGCGGCGGCACGGCGATCGTGCTGCGCGCCGATGTCGCGCGCGAGGACGAGGTCGAGGCGATGGTCGCGCGCTTCCTCGAGGCGTTCGGCCGGCTCGACATTCTCGTCGCCAATGCCGGCATCCAGCGCGACGCGGCGGTCGAGGCGATGACGCTGGCGCAATGGCAGCAGGTGCTCGCCGTCAACCTCACCGGTCAATTCCTGTGCGCGCGCGCTGCGGTGCGCTGCTTCGAGCGGCAAGGCGTCGACCCCGCGCTCTCGCGGGCCGCCGGCAAGATCATCTGCATGAGCTCGGTGCATGAGATCATTCCCTGGGCCGGTCACGTGAACTACGCCGCGTCCAAAGGCGGCGTCAGGCTGCTGATGCAGAGCCTCGCCCAGGAAGTGGCGTCGCGGCGCATCCGTGTCAACGGCATCGCGCCCGGCGCCATCCGCACCAACATCAACCGCGAGGCCTGGGAGACGCCCGAGGCGCTGCAGCGGCTGCTGCGGCTCATCCCCTATGGCCGCATCGGCGAGCCCGAGGACGTGGCGAAGGCGGCGGTGTGGCTGGCCTCGGACCAATCCGACTACGTCACCGGGACGACGCTCTTCGTCGATGGCGGCATGACGCTCTACCCTGAGTTCCGTGACAACGGCTGAACCGGCGCTTCGCGCGGGCAGCAGCAGGCGCGCTCAGGGTTTCCTGCCGTAATCGCCGAGATGCGGGATGCGGCAGTTGGTGCCGCGATAGGCCCAGGTGCGGATCACGCCATAGACATCGGAGGTGAAGAGCGTGGTGCAGAGCGGCGCGCCCTCGCTGTTGACGCGGCGGTACTCCAGCGCCTGGCCGCCATCGGTGAGGCGCTGGCTGCGCTCCGGCACGCCCCAGGCAGCGACGAGATCCTCCTCGGGATGGTCGATCCAGCTGTTGAGCGCGCCCTCGTAGACCGCGTTGGTGACGGCAAGCGTCGAGCCCGAGCCTTCGCCGGGGTGGCGCCCGAGACCGCACGCGCCGAGCGAGACGAGAGCGGCGGCGAGGAACGCAACCGGCAAGGAGCGGCGCATCAACAAGCGGCGACGTTGCGCGTCCATCGTGGGGGGTAACAGCCCGCCCGCTTGCGGGGTTCCCGAGCGGCTGGAATGCTGCGCTGCGGGATGGTAGGGTCGCCGGCATGCACCTGTCACCTTCCCGGCCGGCCGGGCTCCTGCTCGGGCTGGCCGTCCTCGGCGCCGCGCTGCTCCATCGGCCCGGCGCAACCCCCGCCCAAGCCCAGACTGCCGCGCCCGCCGAGGATGCCCGGCCCGCGTCCGGCGCGGCCGACCCCGGCGGCGACCTGCCGACGGTCGAGGTCACGCAGCACCCGGTGCACGCCGTGCCCGAGGGCGACGCCGCGCCGCCGCCGCCTGTGACAATTAAAGGACGCGATGGCAGCGTCACGGCGCTGCGCGCGCCGCCGGTGCCGGCGCGATACTCGCCCGGCCCGGCGCCCGTGACCCGCATCAGCGGCGCGGCGCGGGTCGCCGATGTCGTGTCGCTCAGCGTGCTCGGCCGCGCGGTGCGGCTGTTCGGCGTGCGCCCGCCGCAAGCGAGCGACCTCTGCCCGGCGAGCGAGTCGGCGGCGCCGCTGCCGTGCAGTTAGGCGGCGCGCGCCGCGCTGGCGGTGCGGCTCGCTGCCAACGCCGACATCGTCTGCCGCGTGCCGCCGGGCCAGCGCGCGCCGGTGCCGGCGGCGGTGTGCCACGACGCGACCGGCGCCGATCTCGGCGGCCTCCTCGTCGCCGAAGGTTTTGCGCTTGCCGATCCGACGCAGAGCTACGATTATTTTGCCGCTGAGGCCGCGGCGCGCCAGCTCCGCCGCGGCCTCTGGCATTACCGTTAGGACCGTTCGACCGAGTGACCAAAAAAAGACTCCTGGCGCGCCCTCGATTCATGCTCCTGCTGTCGGTTGCGCCGCCCCGCGGGGCGGCAGGCGACGGTGAGCGATAATGGGCGCGGCCAATCGCGTGCAGGGCGGCATCTTCACGCTCATGGTGGTCAAGGTCGGCGATCCCTATGATCCCGCGCTTGAGCGCGAGATCGGCGAGCAGGTCGCGCTCAGCCCCGGCTTCTTCGCCGACGCGCCGGTGGTGCTCGATCTCAAGGACAGCCTCGGCTGCACCTCGGTCGCCGACTACACGTCATTGCGCCAGCTGTTGCGCCGCCACGGCATGATCCCCGTCGG
>DASWFH010000513.1:0-1821 GCA_036394355.1 Allostellaceae bacterium
CCGGCGATCACGCGGCGCAAGCCGGCGACGCTCTGTTCCGGATCGAGCAGCGCGCCGGCGCCGCCCATGTCGGTGCGGACCCATCCGGGGTGAAGCAGCGCGGCGATCACGTCGGGATGGTCGAGCGCGAAGGAGCGCCACACCGCGTTGAGCGCCGCCTTGGACGAGCGATACGCGTAGAGGCCGCCATCGCTGTTGGCGCCCATCGAGCCGAGGCGGCTGGTGATGGCGACCATCTTGCGCTGCTCGCTGCGCGCCACCGGTGCGTGGAACGCGCCGGCCAGCGCCAGCGGCGCGATGGCGTTGACGCGAAGGGTCCGCTCCCAGGCTTCGGCCCCGGCGGGCACCGTCTCGGCGGTCATGTCGCGCGCGCCGGCGATGCCGGCATTGGCAATGAGAACGTCGATCGTCGCCGCCGCGAGCGCGCGTCCGAACGCCGCCACCGCCGCGAGGTCGGCAACGTCGAGCCGGTGGACGCTGACCCGCTGCCCCAGCGCATGCAGGGCATCGGCCTTCTCCGGCGCCCGGCTGGTGGCGATGACGCGCCAGCCGGAGGTCGCATATTGCCGCGCGAATTCGAGGCCGAGGCCGCGATTCGCGCCGGTGATCAAAACCGTGGGCATCCCGGCGGTCCCCCTTCGCATTTTGCTCGGCCGCTTCTGCGGCGGCCCCGTCGACAAGCGAGCGTCCCGAAGCGGAAGCGGCCATCTTAGGGCGCGTCGCGACTGGGCGGTGAACGCATTTCCCGGCACGCGTCTTCCGTGTGTAAGATGTGGCATGGAGGATTCTCCCCATGGGCGACGCGACGCACGGAAGTAATCGCTTTGTGACGCATGACGTGCAGAACCAGCCGCCGGCGCTCGCCGATTACGACCTGTTCGCGAGCGACCGGGCGCTCAGCGATGCCGTCGCACGCGAGGGGGGCGGCTGGGCGAGCGAGAGCCTGGGCGCCTTCGGCCGCCGCCTCGGCCGCGCCGAGACCATCGACTGGGGCTTCCAGGCGAACCGCAATCCGCCGGTGTTGCAGAGCTTCGACCGCTTCGGCCATCGCCGCGACGTGGTCGAGTTCCACCCCGCCTGGCATTCGCTGATGACGCTGGCGGTCGCCGAGGGCGTGCACACCGCGCCCTGGGCCGAGCCCAAGCCCGGCGCGCATGTGGCGCGCGCCGCGACCGTGTACATGCTCTGCCAGATCGAGGCCGGTGTGCAATGCCCGATCACCATGACTTACGGTGTCGTGCCGGCGCTGCAGCAGCAGCCCGACCTCGCGCAGGAATGGCTGCCGCTTCTCTACTCGCGCCGCTACGACCCCAGCTTCTGCCCGGCGGCGGAGAAGACCGGCGTGCTCATGGGCATGGGCATGACGGAGAAGCAGGGCGGCTCGGATCTGCGCGGCAATGCCAGCCGCGCCGAGCCCGAGGGGAGCGGCGGGCCGGGCCAGCCCTACCGTCTCGTCGGCCACAAATGGTTCTTCTCGGCGCCGATGTGCGATGCGTTCCTGGTGCTGGCGCAGGCGGCCAAAGGCCTCTCCTGCTTCCTGCTGCCGCGCTGGACGCCCGACGGCGCGCCTAACGCGCTGCGGCTGCAGCGCCTCAAGGACAAGCTCGGCAACCGCGCCAATGCCTCGAGCGAGGTCGAGTTCCAAGGCGCGCTCGCCTGGCTCGTCGGCGAGGAAGGGCGCGGCATCCCCACCATCATCGAGATGGCCACATACACGCGGCTCGACTGCGCGCTGGGCACTTCGGGCCTGATGCGGCAGGCGGTGGCGCAGGCGATCCATCATGCGCGCCATCGCACCGCGTTTCAGCGCAAGCTCGTCGA
>DASWFH010000514.1:0-1529 GCA_036394355.1 Allostellaceae bacterium
TGGATCTCGACAGCATCATCGGCGCCGATCATCCGGTGCGCATCATCTGGGCCTATGTCGAACGGCTCGATCTGAGCGCCTTGGAGAGTCGGATCAAGGCACGCGAGGGCCACCCCGGTCATCCGCCGATCGCGCCGCGGCTGCTGCTGGCGCTGTGGCTCTATGCGACGAGCGACGGGGTGGGAAGCGCGCGGGCGCTGGAGCGACTGTGCGAGAGCCACGATGCCTATCGCTGGCTGGTCGGCGGGGTGAGCGTCAACTATCACACGCTGAGCGCCTTCCGGGTGGACCACCCCGATCTGCTCGACGATCTGCTGGTAAAGAACGTGGCGGCGCTCGCCGCGGCCGGGCTGATCGACCTCGACACGCTGGCGCAGGATGGCATTCGGGTGCGGGCGGCGGCGGGCGCCGGTTCGTTCCGCCGCCGCGGCACGGTCGAGAAGCATCTGAAGCGGGCGCGCCGCGTGGTCGAGCGGCTGCGCCGTGAGCTCGCCGACGACCCCGACGCCAGCAACCGCCGGATCAAGGCGGCGCGCGATCGGGCGGCGCAGGAGCGCGCGGCCCGCGCCGCGGCGGCGCTCGATCAGCTTGCCGCCGTGGAAGCGCAGCGCAAGCGGCGCGCCAAGTCCAACCCCAAGGAGACCGCCAAGCAGAAGGAGCCGCGGGTCTCCACCACCGACCCCGAGGCACGGGTGATCAAGATGCCCGATGGCGGCTTCCGTCCGGCCTGGAACATGCAGATCGCCAGTGCTGTCGAGCAGCAGATCGTGGTCGCGGTCGATGTCACAGCCTCGGGCTCCGACCGCGGGCTGATCCGGCCGATGCTGGAGGCGATCGGCCGCCGCCTCGGCCGCCTGCCGCGCCGCCATCTCGCCGACGGCGGCTTCACCAAGGGGGCGGACATCGAATGGGCGACCGGCGAGCGCGTCGCCGTTCACTGCCCGCCGCCGCGCAGCAAGCACAACACCGACCCTTTCGCGCCACGGCACGACGACGGCCCCGGCGTCGCCGCCTGGCGCCGGCGCATGCGCAGCGCCGCCGGCAAGGCCCGCTACAAGCGCCGCAGCATTGCCGAGTGCATCAACGCCCGCGGCCGCAAGTGGACGCTCGACCAGATCACCGTGCGCGGCCGCGATAAGGCGCTGAGCGCACTGCGCTGGTTCGCCCTCGCCAACAACATCCTGCAAGGCCACCGCCTTGTCCGCCAGGCCGCCGCGGCATGACGCGGCGCCGCGTTCCATCCGCGGCGCGCGCCTTTGCGCACGTGCCCGCCACCCTTGCCGCAATCGCGCCCACATCATCGGCCTGTGCTCCACGGCCAGATACCGACAGCGATCCCAACAGCAGCACCTCCCCTCACCGCCGAAATGCCAAAACATTCTCGGCCTCTCAGGATGAGGGTCATCTTCGACGGCACAGGCAGATTACCCTCATCCTGAGGAGCGCTCGCAGAGCGCGTCTCGAAGGACGCAGGATGCCGGCCCCAGATAGCCATCATTCCCATCTTCAATACCCCAAATAAGACCGCC
>DASWFH010000515.1:0-3496 GCA_036394355.1 Allostellaceae bacterium
GACCCTCGGCAAATTGCGATATCGCCGTTTTGGCGACTGTCGCTAGAATGGCGCGGCCCCATGCTTCCGGGAGGATCAACATGAGCGCCAAGGCCGAGGCGGAGCGCGATCCGTCGAGCTGGCAGAACGAGCTCTACGATCTGCTGCGCCGACACCGCGTCACCCAGTTCGCCTATGTTCCCGATGCCGGTCACCGCGTGCTGATCGACCGCTCGCTGGCGGATCCCGAAGCGCGCTCGGTGGCGCTGACCACCGAGGAGGAGGGTGTGGCGCTGCTCGCCGGCGCGGACCTCGGCGGCGAGCGCGCCGCGCTGTTGATGCAAAGCAGCGGCGTCGGCAATTGCATCAACATGCTGTCGCTGGTCAAGGGCGGGCGCTTTCCGATGCTCATGCTCGTCAGCATGCGCGGCGATTTCGGCGAGGGCAATCCTTGGCAGTTTCCCATGGGCCGGGCGGTCGAGCCGGTGCTCGAGGCGATGGGCGTCATCTGCATGCGGGTCGACCGCCCCGACGAGGTGGCGGCCGTGGTCGGCGCCGCGCTCACCATGGTGTTCCAGTCCGGCAACGCCGTCGCCGTGCTGCTGACGCAGCGGCTGATCGGCGCCAAGCCATTCTGAGGAAGCTCCCTATGGCGACACCACACGATAGGCGGGGCATGGCAGGGGCTGTCGCGCCCGACTTTATCCTCGATCGCACCCAGGCCGTGCCGGCCCTGATCGGCCGGCACGAGGATTTCCTCATCATCGCGGGCCTCGCCGGCACGGCGCGCGACGTCGCCGCGCTGACCAAGGATGGCGCGCACACTTTTGCGATGGCGGGCGTGATGGGCGCGGCCTGCGCGATGGGCCTCGGCCTGGCGCTGGCGCGGCCCGACCGGCGCGTGCTGGTGGTGACGGGCGACGGCGAGCTGCTGATGAATGTCGGCACCTTGGCGACCATCGCCGTGATCAACCCGCCCAATCTCTCGATCGTCTGCGTCGACAACGGCCATTACGGCGAAACCGGCTATCAGAAAAGCCACACCAGCCTCGGCGTCGATCTGGAGAAGATGGCTGTCGGCGCCGGGCTCAAGATCACCCGCACGGTCCGCAGCGAGACCGATCTCGCCGACGGCGCCCGTCTCATCCGCGACGGCAACGGCACGGCGTTCGTCCTGCTGCGCGTCAAGCCGACCGATCCGCCGAGCTACAAGCGCAGCCTGGATCCCGCGATGGGGCGGCTGCGCTTTCGCCAAGCGCTGCTCGGCCGGCCGTAAAGACGAACGGCGCCGCCGCTCGCGACCGTGAGTCGTCGCGGTCGAGGAGATGAAGCTTGGAGAGCTCGCTCTACCTTCCCGTCAAGCGATTCCTCGAAGGGCGCGGCTTCTCCGTCAAGGGCGAGATCTGCGGCTGCGATGTCGTCGCACTGCATGGCGACGGGACGCCGCTGGTCGTCATCGGCGAGCTGAAGCTCGCCTTCAATCTCGAGCTGGTGCTGCAAGGTGTCGACCGCGCGCCGGCCTGCGATGAAGTGTGGCTCGCCATCCGCGGCTCGGCGCACGGCCGCGGCCGTGACAGCGACCCGCGCGTGCGCAAGCTCTGCCGCCTTCTCGGCTTCGGGCTGCTTGGCGTGTCCGTCCAGGGCCGAGTGGATATTCTGATCGAGCCTGGCCCGTGGCAGCCGCGGCGCGACAACCGGCGCCGCTCGCGCCTCGTCGAGGAGCACCAGCGGCGCCGGGGCGACCCGGCGCTGGGCGGCAGCACGCGGCTGCCGATCATGACCGCCTACCGCCAGCAGGCGCTCGCCTGCGCCACGGCGCTGGCGGCGGGGCCGCGGCGGACCGGCGAGCTGCGGCCGGAAATCCCGGCGGCGTCGACGATCCTGCTGCGCAATTACTATGGCTGGTTCACGCGCGTCGAGCGCGGCGTCTATGCGCTCACCGCCGAGGGTCACGCCGCGCTTATCCGCTGGCCGGCCCATTAGCGGCGCAGCGGGCCCGTACTTAGGGCAGCGCGTAATGATCGGTTAACATGGCCTCGCCGATCCTGGGCACGATCGCCCGATGACGGGGGAGGTTTCGCCATGAGCGCCACCACAGTTTCGACGACGCCGAGCCGCGCCGATGCCGCCGATCTCTTGCGCCGCTTCGGCGTCCCCGAAACCGCGCTCTCGAGTGGCGGCCTCGGCGTGCGCTCGCCGATCAACGGCGTCGAGATCGCTCGCCTGCCGGCGGCCTCACGCAGCGGCGTCGAGCAGGCGGTCGGCGAGGCGCAGGCGGCCTTCCTCGCTTGGCGCAGCATCCCCGCGCCGAAGCGCGGCGAGCTGGTGCGGCTCTTCGGCGACGCGTTGCGCGCGCACAAAGCCGAGCTCGGCCGCCTCGTCTCGATCGAGACCGGCAAGATCCTCCAGGAAGGCCTCGGCGAGGTGCAGGAGATGATCGACATCTGCGACTTCGCCGTCGGTCTCTCGCGCCAGCTCTATGGCCTCACCATCGCGACCGAGCGGCCGGGCCACCGGATGATGGAGACATGGCACCCGCTCGGCGTGGTCGGCATTATTAGTGCTTTCAACTTTCCCGTCGCCGTCTGGGCGTGGAACGCGGCCATCGCCCTCGTCTGCGGCAACAGCATCGTCTGGAAGCCGTCGGAGAAGACGCCGCTGACCGCATTGGCGTGTCAGGCGCTGCTCGAACGGGCGATGGCGGGGCTCCCGGAAGCGCCGAAGGGGATTTCGGCCGTCGTCATCGGCGAAGCCGAGATCGGCGAGGCGCTGGTCGATGACCGCCGCGTGAAGCTGGTGAGTGCCACCGGATCGACGCGCATGGGCCGCGCCGTGGCGCCGCGTATCGCCGCGCGCTTCGGCCGCGCCATCCTCGAGCTCGGCGGCAACAACGGCATGATCGTGGCGCCCTCGGCGGATCTCGATCTCGCCACGCGCGCCATCCTGTTCGCTTCCGTCGGCACCGCGGGCCAGCGCTGCACCACGTTGCGCCGCCTCTTCGCCCAGGAGAGCATCTACCCGCAGCTGGTGCCGCGCCTGAAGCAGGCCTACGCACAGGTCGCCATCGGCAACCCGCTCGAACCCGGCATGCTGGTGGGGCCGCTCATCGACCGGCGTGCTTTCGAGGCCATGCAGAGCAGCTTGGCCGAGGCGCGCCAGGAAGGCGGCACGGTCGCCGGCGGCGAGCGCGTCCACGGCAATCTTTGGCCCGATGCCTTCTATGCGCGTCCGGCGCTCGTGGAGATGGCGCAGCAGAGCGAGCTCGTCTGCCGCGAGACCTTTGCGCCCATTCTCTACGTCATGCGCTATGGCGCGCTCGATGAAGCGATCCGCCTGCACAACGCCGTGCCGCAAGGGCTCGCCTCCGCCATCTTCACCAACGACCTGCGCGAGGCGGAGCGGTTCACGTCGAGCACGGGCAGCGATTGCGGCATCGTCAACGTCAATATCGGCCCGTCCGGCGCGGAGATCGGCGGCGCCTTCGGCGGCGAGAAGGAGACGGGCGGCGGCCGCGAGG
>DASWFH010000516.1:0-2364 GCA_036394355.1 Allostellaceae bacterium
TCCTCTTCGACGGCGTCGACGTCACCAACGCGCCGCCCGAGACGCATGCGCGGCTCGGCATCGGTCGCACCTTCCAGGTGCCCGCGACCTTCGAGGACATGACCATCCTCGAGAACGTCATGGTCGGCGCCTTCCTGCGCCGTCCCAAGCGCGGCGCGGCGCGCGAGCGCGCGCTCGAGATCATCGAGATGACCGGGCTCGGCGCGCAGGCGCAGCAGCGCGCGCGCAGCCTCGGCACGCCCGGACGCAAGCGGCTGGAGATCGCGCGCGTGCTGGCGACCGAGCCGCGGCTCATGCTGCTCGACGAGGCGCTCGCCGGGTTGACGCCCGGCGAGATCCAGCGCGCCATGGAGCTCGTGCGCGAGATCCACCGCCTCGGCGTCACCCTCGTCATCGTCGAGCATGTGATGGAGGTGATCCTCACCCTGGCACGGCGCGTCCTCGTCTTCAACCAGGGCCACATCATCGCCAGCGGCACGCCGCAGGACGTCGTCAACGACCCCAAGGTCATCGAAGCCTATCTCGGCCGCGGCCACGGCCGCCAGGCGCAGCGCTGAGTTGAAGGGGGCGAGGTGTCTGGTACTATCGCTGGACCGCCCGGGGGAAAAGACGATGATCACGCTCTACACATTCGGACCTGCTTTCGGCCTGCCCGATCCGAGCCCGTTCGTGATGAAGGCGGAAACGCAGCTGAAGATGTCCGGACTGCCTTACCGCACCGATACCAGGGGGCTCAGGAAAGCGCCCAAGGGGAAGCTGCCTTATATCGACGATGACGGCGAGCGCATTGCCGACTCCACCTTCATCCGCTGGCACCTGGAGAAAAAATACGGGATCGACTTCGATCGCGGGCTCGACGGCGAGCAGCGCGCCGTCGCCTGGGCGTTCGAGAAGATGGCTGAGGACAATCTCTACTGGGCCGTGCTCCACGCGCGCTGGATGGACGACCTCAATTTCACCAAAGGCCCGCGCCACTTCTTCCGCGCCATTCCAGCGCCGCTGCGGCCGGCCGTGGTAACGATGGTCCGACGCAAGGTCCGGCAGGGGCTTCACGCCCATGGGCTGGGCCGTCATTCGCCCGGCGAGATCGCCGCCCTGGCGACGCGATCGATCGAGGCCATCGCCGATTATCTCGGCCAGAAGCCGTTCTTCATGGGCGCGGAGCCGTCGGGCAGCGATGCAACGATGTTCTCCTTCGTCGCCCACGTGCTCTGTCCCGCGTTCGAAACGCCGATGCGCGGGGCCGCCGAGCGGCATGACAACCTCAAGCGCTATGTCGGGCGGATGACCGCACGCTATTACCCCGAGCGCGGCGAGATCGCCGGCTGCAAGGCGGCGGCATAAGCGCAGGATTGGCGGTGTCCGCCGTCACCGAGGCGATGCGCCGGCCATGAGCCAACTCTCCGTCCGCCATCTCGAAGTGCGCTACGGCGATCTCGTCGGCGTCGCCGATGTGTCGCTCGAGGTGAAGCAGGGGAGCGTGGTGGCGCTGTTGGGCTCGAACGGCGCCGGCAAGACGACGACCTTGAACGCCATTGCAGGATTGGCGCGCGCGAGCAAAGGCAGCATCGAATGGCGGGGCGAAGCAATCGCCGACCTTCCCGCCTACGCCATCGTGCCCAAGGGGTTGGCGCTCTCGCCCGAGGGCTGGCGCCTCTTCGTCGGCCAGACGGTCGAGCAGAACCTGCGCCTGGGCGCGACCGCGCTCGCCGACAGGAAGAGGCTCCAGGCGCTGCTCGACCGCGTCTACGCCATGTTCCCGCGCCTCGCCGAGCGGCGGCGCCAGCGCGCCGGCACATTGTCGGGCGGCGAGCGGCAGATGCTGGCGCTCGGCCGCGCGCTGATGAGCGAGCCCAAGCTGCTCATGCTCGACGAGCCTTCGCTTGGCCTGGCGCCCACCATCGTCGATGCGCTCTATGACACCCTGCAGCGGCTCCATCGCGACGGCCTGACGTTGCTGCTCGCCGAGCAGTCGGTGCCGCTGGCGCTCGCCATCGCCGATTACGCCTATGTGCTGCAGACCGGGCGCACCGTGCTCGAAGGGCCGGCCGCCGAACTCGCCCAAGATCCGCAGGTGCAGCGCATCTATCTCGGCATCAAGGACAACCCGGCACTGACAGGCTAGGATCAAATATACAAAGGGGGGAATCATGATCGTCTACGGAAGCAGCCTGTCGCCGTTCGTGCGCAAGACGCTGGCCTTCATCGCCGAGAAGGGGCTCAGCGCCGAGCACCGGCCGGTCACGCCGCACGATCCCTCGCCGGATTTCCGCGCCTGCAGCCCGCTCGGCAAGATCCCCGGCTTCTGCGACGGCGACTTCCGCCTCGCCGACAGCTCGGCCATCTGCCATTACCTCGAGCGCA
>DASWFH010000517.1:0-1953 GCA_036394355.1 Allostellaceae bacterium
CACCATCCCGATTTCGACAAGATGCAGGCGCGCGGCTGGAAGGCAGCCGAGGCCGAGGCGAAGATCGGCGACGGCAGATGGAAGGCGGAGCTGGAGCGCGGCCTCAAGAACGGCCTGACCGGCGCCGACAGCATCGGCGACCGCACCATTCCGACCTTCGCGCGCGGCGAGCTGCCGCATTTCGCCGGCATCAACACCTTCATGAAGGCGCCCTATGTCGAGAACGTCCGCGAGGTCGGCAATTACGACGCGGCGATCATCGGCGTGCCCTTCGACGGCGGCACGACTTACCGGCCCGGCACGCGCTTCGGGCCGCAGGGCATGCGGCGCATCTCCGCCCTCTATACGCCCTACAATTACGAGCTCGGCGTCGATCTGCGCGAGCAGATGACGCTGTGCGACGCCGGCGACGTCTTCACCATCCCGGCCAATCTCGAGAAGAGCTTCGACCAGATCAGCCGCGCCGTGGCGCACGTCTTCTCCTCGGGCGCCATGCCGCTCATCCTCGGCGGCGATCATTCGATCGGCTTTCCCACCGTGCGCGGCGTCGCGCAATGCACCTCGAAGCGCATCGGCATCATCCATTTTGACCGCCACGCCGACATCCAGGAGAAGGATCTCGACGAGCGCATGCACACGACGCCATGGTTCCACGCCACCAACCTGCCGAACATGCCGGCGGTCAACCTGGTGCAGGTCGGCATCGGCGGCTGGCAGGTGCCGCGCGAGGCGGTGGCGCAGATCCGCGCGCGCAACACCAACGTGCTGACCATGCGCGACGTCGAGGAGCTCGGCATCGACAAGACGGCGGAGATCGCGCTCGACCTCGCCTGGAAGGGCGCCGACGCCGTCTATATGAGCTTCGACATCGACTGCGTCGATTGCGGCTTCGTGCCCGGCACCGGCTGGCCCGAGCCCGGCGGCTTCCTGCCGCGCGAGATCCTGCGCCTGGTCGGCAAGGTCGCGGCCGAGGGCTTGTGCGGCCTCGAAGTGGTGGAGGTGTCGCCGCCCTACGATACGTCGGACATCACGTCGCTCTTCGGCGTGCGCGTCGTCGTCGACGTGCTCGGCGCGCTGGTGGCGCACGGTAAGCTCGGCGCGCACAAGAAGATCATCGACAAGCCCGTGACGTTCTGAGGACACCGCCCATGGATCACGAGCAATACCACGCCGCGGAAGGCGCCTTCATCGACGGCTTCCGCGCGGCGTCAGACAAACAGGGCTTCCTGGCGCTCGCGCGCGTCCCGCTCGAGCTGCCCGACGGCGATGGGCCGAGCCTCAAGCTCGTCGAGGTGATCCTCGCCGACAGCTTCGAGGTCGGCCGCGCCTCGCCCGGCTTCGCCTCGCGCGAGCTGGTCTATCACCCGCTTCCGGGCAAGCTCGTCACCTCGCGCACGCGGCTTTCCTTCCGCTACGTCTCGATCGCGCGGGCACGCGAGCTGAGCCTTGCCGAGGTGCTCGAGCGCTCGAGCGTCGCGCTCAGGATGGGGGCGGAAGGGCATCGCCACCATGCCGACAACGGCCACGCGCATGGCCACCGTCATGGCTGACGCGGGGCTGCATCGCCGGTTCGCAGCTCAGCGCGGCGGGCGCAGCTCGACGCCATAGCGCGCATAGATGCGCTTGACCGTGCCGTCCGCGAGCAGACGGCCCATCGCGTCGTCGATCGCCTGCTGCAATTCCGGATCGGGCCGGCGCATGCCGACGGCGACGTTCCAGGAGAGATCCGGCTCGCTCTCGAAGGGATAGATCAGCCGCACCTTCTGCTTGGGATGGGTCAGGTTGTAGTAGCCCGCCGAAGTCGGTGTCACCGCGGCGGCATCGATCTCGCCGCTGCTCAGCATCGCCAGCATCTCGTCCTCGAACAGGCCGGGCACCAGCTCGGCGCCGCCTTGGCTGAGCTTCATGGCGGCGATCGAGCTGGTGAGGACGCCGATTTTCCGGTGCGCCGCG